>NZ_JBHNZD010000022.1:0-102809 GCF_054960375.1 Alteromonas sp. G4i35
CATGGCAAAATTTACTCTGACCCCAAACTTGGGTTAATCAGCGTTGAACAAGTCGCGGCTGTATACTTTATCTAGTACATCTTCGATATCGCCCGTAACACGGTTCGCTACGATTACGTCAGAGATTTTCTTAAATTCTTCTAAGTCATTTACCACTCGAGAGCGGAAGAACTCCTCTTCCTTAAGTACTGGTTCGTAAACTACAACTTCGATACCTTTTGCTTTGATACGTTTCATGATTCCTTGAATAGCACTTGCTCGGAAGTTATCAGAACCAGACTTCATGATAAGACGATAAATGCCTACAATTTTAGGCTTACGGCTTACAATTGAATCGGCGATAAAATCTTTACGCGTACGGTTAGCATCTACAATAGCCTGAATCATGTTATTAGGCACTTCACTGTAGTTAGCAAGCAATTGCTTAGTATCTTTTGGTAAGCAATAACCACCGTAACCAAAACTTGGGTTGTTGTAATGATTGCCGATACGCGGGTCTAAACCGACACCTTCGATGATTTGTTTAGTGTCTAAACCATTACGCTCTGCATAGCTATCTAGCTCGTTAAAGTACGCTACACGCATTGCCAAGTAAGTGTTGGCGAAAAGTTTGATAGCTTCTGCTTCAGTACTGTCGGTGAATAAAACATCGATATTCTCTTTTATTGCACCTTGCTGAAGCAGTTTTGCGAAAACCTCCGCGCGCTCACTACGCTCGCCTACGATAATACGGCTTGGGTAAAGATTGTCGTAAAGCGCTTTGCCTTCGCGCAAAAATTCAGGCGAAAAGATGATATTTTCAGATTCAAAACGGGCTTTTGCATCTTTAGTAAAGCCTACCGGTACGGTCGATTTTACAATCATCACTGCATCAGGATTTACTTCCATCACTGTTCTAATAACAGCTTCTACACTACCCGTATTGAAGTAATTCGTTTGCGGGTCGTAATCCGTAGGTGTAGCAATTACCACATAGTCAGCATCTTTATATGCTTCTTGCGCATCCAAAGTTGCTTTTAGGTTTAACTCTTTTGTTGTCAGGTATTCGGCTATCTCTTTGTCTTCAATTGGAGACTTTTTGTTATTCAGCATTTCGACTTTTTCAGCTACCAAGTCAACTGCTTTCACTTCATTGTGCTGCGCAAGTAACACTGCATTTGAAAGCCCTACATAGCCTGTTCCGGCAACCGCTATTTTAAGCTTCTGCATCGTACTATCCATTTAACTTTTCTCCAATTTTATACAATTTAACCAAAGCGGATATTCTCTCTAATATTACACATTAGTTTGAAACAATCATGAATAAGTTTGAGAGTAAACTAACCTTTCTAGTCTTTATGACCTAAGTAATTTTCTATTTCCATGCATATTTCACACCTTTTAGAGAGCTCTAAGATCTTTTTTGTTTTTATGAGAACCTCTCTTGCGCTTTAACTTTATTTTTTCAATGTTCTCTGCATTTGGATTGGTAGACAAAACATTTATATTGGCTCGGTTAACTTAAAAATAATCTTGGTAGATTTGAAAAGGCATACATTGCAAACAAGCATTGCTCTCAGTGCGAGAAGAAAGGTGAGATGAGATGAGATGAGATGAGATGAGATGAGATGAGATTACTATGTCATTGTAGTTAACACTGTCAACTATCTACTGAGTTTCGTTCCTTGTTTATTCTGCTCATTTAAAACATCCTCTTTTTTTGCTACGAACTTTAATGAACTGCCTACCCTTAGCTACTTCTAAGGGTAGGCAGCAACAAAACTGTTTATAGCTAACTTTTCCAGCTGTTATGGTTTAATAAATAAGTATCTTTTAATACTTCTAATTTGTTCTGATAACTTCTGCCAATCGGTTTGCTAATGTTACGCTCACACTTTTTTCTTTAGCTTCAACCATTACACGAATTAAAGGCTCAGTTCCGGACTTTCGAAGTACTAACCGACCGTCCTCTCCTAGCGTACTTTCTACGCGACTGACTTCATCTTTAACTACATCTAAATCAAGCACTGAATCTAAATCACTATGACGAACATTCACAATAGTCTGAGGAAGCTTTGTCATCCCTGCTTTTAGTTCACTTAAGGAGTATTCACTTTTTACTACTACGGTTAAAATTTGTAGCGCAGCGATAATAGCATCTCCAGTAAATGCATAATCTAGGTTAAGGATATGTCCTGAGGTTTCCCCCCCAATTCGCCAACCCGTCTCTTTAAGCTTTTCGACGACATATCTATCCCCAACATTTGTTCTAACGAACGGGATATCAAGTTCTTTTAATGCTATTTCAAGACCCAGGTTGCTCATTAGTGTGCCGACAACACCACCTTTATAGCCAGCTTGCTTGGCTTCACGAGCCATTAAGAAGAGAATTTCATCTCCATCCACCACTTCACCTTGAGAGTCGACAAACATGATTCTATCAGCGTCGCCATCAACAGCTATACCTAAATCAGCTTTATTTGTCGTCACAGCCTTACTCAACGAGTCGAGGGAAGTTGCTCCGCAATCATTATTAATATTTATGCCATTCGGCGTGTTGGCAATATTAATTACTTTTGCGCCAAGTTCTTCAAATACACTAGGTGCAACTTTATATGCAGCACCGTTGGCACTATCGACAACAATTGTTAGTCCTTCTAAGCTAAGCTCGCTCGAAAAGGTACCTTTACAAAACTCGATATAACGACCAGCGGCATCTTCAACTCTTCGAGCTTTGCCTAATCGTTCTGAGTCAACACAATCGATACCATTTTCCAGTGCATACTGGAGCTTTTCTTCAATAGCCTGCTGCTGTTCACTGCCTAGTTTAGCCCCGCTACGGCCAAAAAACTTAATCCCATTGTCGTAATATGGGTTGTGGGATGCGCTGATGACTACGCCTGCGTCAGCTCTAAAAGTCGAAGCTAAATAGGCTACCGCTGGAGTAGGAATAGGCCCAGCGAGTGCAATGTTTACGCCGGCAGCCGACAAACCAGCTTCCAGTGCAGATTCCAGCATGTATCCACTGGCGCGTGTATCTTTTCCTACTAGTACCTCTTTTGTACCGTCTGCCGCCAAGACTACACCTGCAGCCCAGCCCAGCTTCATTACGAAATCTGGTGTCATTGGAAATTCGCCAACTTTTCCGCGAATTCCATCAGTGCCAAAATATTTTTGAGACATTCTTACTTCCTAAAAAACGAAAGGCCACAACTTAAAAAGTCATGGCCAAATATCAAGACATTAGCGCTATTCTACTGTAACTGACTTGGCTAAGTTTCGTGGCTGGTCAACATCAGTCCCTTTGATCAGGGCGACATAGTAAGAGAGAAGCTGTAAAGGAATAGTGTAAACAATGGGGGCAATAATATCTGCACAATGTGGGATATCAATTACGCGCATTGTTTCATCACTTTCAAAGTGTGCGTCAGCGTCTGCAAACACGTACATAATACCGCCTCTTGCTCGCACTTCTTCCACGTTAGACTTCAATTTTTCGAGCAACTCATCATTTGGGGCAACCACGATGACGGGCATTTCGTCGTCTATTAACGCTAATGGACCATGCTTGAGTTCACCTGAAGCGTATGCTTCGGCGTGAATATATGAAATCTCTTTAAGCTTAAGCGCGCCTTCCATAGCAATTGGGTATTGAGCACCACGTCCTAAGAATAAGCTATGATGCTTATCGGCGAACTCTTCAGCCAGCGATTCGATAGCGTCTGCAGTACTTAGCGCCTCTTCAATCTTACCGGGTAATGTCTTAATAGCGGCGGTGATCGCTTGAGCTTTGTCATCAGACAAACCATTAAATTTACCTAACGCTAGTGTAAGCATTAAAAAGGCGGTAAGTTGGGTCGTAAACGCTTTAGTTGATGCAACGCCAATCTCAGCACCGGCAAGAGTCATAAAAGCAAGATCAGACTCACGCACTAACGATGACCCTGGCACATTACAAATTGTAAGTGCAGACATGTAACCTAATTCTTTAGCCAAGCGTAATGCTGCTAACGTATCTGCCGTCTCTCCACTTTGAGAAATCGTAACAAGCAAACTGTTTTGATGAACGGCTGACTTGCGATATCTGAATTCTGAAGCTATCTCTACTGAGCAAGAAACATTTGCATGCTCTTCAAGCCAATATCGCGCAGTCATTCCAGCATGATAACTCGTGCCACATGCGATAATTTGCACATGCTTAACTTGCTTCAAAATTTCTTCAGCACCATTGCCAAACAAAGCGTCGATGTTGTGAACATTATCCACTCTATCCTGAAGAGCACTTCGAATAACCGCAGGCTGCTCATAAATTTCTTTTAGCATGTAGTGGCGGTAACCACCTTTGTCACCAGCATCATGCTCTACCGTCGATTCGATAATTTCACGTTCTACCCGAACACCAGATTTATCAAAAATTGTTACTTCTCGACGGGTAACTTCCGCTACGTCACCTTCTTCTAAAAAGATAAAGCGGCGTGTTACAGGTAGTAATGCTAATTGATCAGAAGCTATGAAGTTTTCACCTAAACCCAGACCGATTACTAGAGGGCTACCTGAACGAGCGACAACCATTTTATCCGGGTCTTCTTTGTCGATAACTACTGTACCGTATGCCCCAGTAAAGTGCGTTACTGCACTTTGAACAGCTTCTAATAAAGGCTTACCGTCGTTAAGCATTTCGTGAACTACATGCGCAATGGTCTCGGTATCGGTATCGCTTGAAAAGGTGTACCCTTTTTCAGTAAGGTTCTTACGCAGCGAAACGTAATTTTCGATAATACCATTATGTACTACCGCCACACGGCTTGATGAGAAGTGCGGGTGTGCATTATATTCCGTTACACCACCATGCGTAGCCCATCGAGTATGGGCAATACCAGTGGTACCTAGAGCTGTTTCACTTTCAACAGCTTCAGCTAAATTTTTAACCTTACCAATTTTACGAATGCGCTTTAAGTTGCCATCCTTGTCTAACAGGGCTACACCGGCTGAATCATATCCTCTGTACTCTAGCCTTTTTAAGCCCTCTAGTAGTATTTCAACTACATTCCTTTCGGCGACAGCGCCTACTATTCCACACATCCTATTTACTCCGTACTTCTCGAGTTAATTATTAAGTTTCTGTGCACATATTTTAAAGCATGTCATTACTAAGGCAACAACTACCCATTCATTTAATATTACTTTTTTAGTGAATGTTCGGGGCGTATTGTTAGCCTCTTCTACAGCGTAACAATGCTATTAGCTTTCCTGCAGAAGAAGTTTAGATAATAAACCTAATTTGCGGAGTTCAGCTTCGCTCTATTTTTTTTATCTTACTGTCAGTACATATTTCGAAATAATGTGAGCGCGCTTGTCTCGGGATAAATTTGATAGCCAAAGAGTCGGGACTTAGAAAATAGTTCTAGAACCCCAGATAAACTCCAACGCTGTAAATGCGTTCACCTAAGACGTCTAAGCCAGTTGACGCTTCTACTCCCCAATAGACGTTTTGAAAGCGAGACCGATAATCGGCACTGAAATTTAAGCTTGAATTAACGAGCTCGTTTGAGGGTTCGTTGAGTAACACCACTTGAGACCAACCAAACGTAGTAGTTAGACTATTTTCAGCTCCCATAGACCAAAACCACTGAGCCGTTATACTCTTTGCTGACGTGTTTTGCGCTTGGCTTGAAACGAAATACGCTAACGCTCTCTCATCATATTGATAACCATTACCGTAAATATCGCTACTGTAAAAACCTCGATCGTAACGGGTTGCTTCTATTCTAAAAGAGCTTTCGTTAATTGCGGGGAAATATATACCTACGGTTGCAGCACTCGGTTGAGTGCTGTCGTCACCGAGCACTTTTTTAGTAACATGTTCACCGTAAATTGAATAATGAAAACCGACAACCTCGGTGCTGTATCTAGCTTGTATCGCATATCGCCTATCAGCTTGTGCATCGGCGTAAGAAGTATTTGATGCACTATCAAGGCGATTGATTGCTAAGGCGTCAAAAAATTCTTTGCTACCATTATCTCTTATATCGCCACCAAATACTGTGGTATGAGAAAGACCAAGGGTGATTTGGTCTACAGGTGAGAAACTTAGTGATGCGCCAGTAATATAAGGCTGGTCTCGCTCTATGGAGTCGCCTGAACTAATGGTTGTATTGCTCAATTTACCAGCAAACACCTCGTAATTAATATCATATTCAGTTAATGGTATGACGTTGCTTGCAGATAAACTTGCGAAGGCCTCAGACTCATTAGAAAGTAGAAGAGAATCAATTCGGCCCACCGACCACCAACGAGATTTATAACCTATATCGAGCTGCAAGATATCAATGCCAGTGTGCAACATCCCCTGTGCTCTGTTAACACCGTTTTCAGTTATAATTGCACTAGCGCTTGCCCCGAGATGGTCAGAATACATCGCATAGCCAGCGGCCTCTAAAAGTATATTACTTTTCCCATCAACACCAAAGTGATAGGGGGCGCCATAACTGCTATTGCTGGCAGCTATAGACACTTGCATTAAGCTGGAACTAGAACGCTCTTTATGATCCCGCAAATATGGCGCTATGTCTCTAAACAGCAGTGGATGAGACGTTTGAATTTTACGGGCCAACGCGGTAATTTGTGCCACTTTATAAGGTTTGTTTAACGATGTTTCTCCGGCTATAACAGCTATCTGCTCAATCTTTTGAGCAATATGATTAGGTAAGTTTAGTGGGAGATAGGGTGATACTCCCGTGCTGTTTGCTGGCAGTGAAAAGAAAGAACTGGTAGCAACAACTGTTGCCACCAGAAAACAAGAACTACGAAGGCGCATGAACAAATCCAATTTGCTAGTGAGTAAACACGAATTAATGTTTTAATTTAGCTATTTCAGCTTTCTCTGACGATTCAAGCTGTCGCTCAAGCCAAACTAAATCACAAATCTCATCAGTAGGGGCAAAACCTGTTGGAGCTTTCAATAACACTTCACGAATGCGCTCATGTTCAAAATTATGACAGGCTTCATCAAGAGCATTTAAAATCTTCTCTAATTCCGACCATGTAAGCTTATTTTCATGTGCGGTCATAATGCGTTCGTGGGTTGTCCCCTCTACATTATTTCCAATAAGCAATTCTTCATATAACTTTTCACCAGGTCGTAGTCCTGTGCAAACCACCTCAATATCACCCTCGGGAAATTTATCATCCTTTACGGAGTAACCAGACAAGTGAATCATTTTAGTGGCCAAGTCTTTAATTCTAACTGGCTCACCCATGTCCAACACAAACACGTCTCCCCCCATTCCCATTGCGCCGGCTTGTATAACTAGCTGAGCAGCCTCAGGGATAGTCATAAAGTAACGAGTTATGTCGGGATGAGTAAGCGTAACTGGCCCCCCTTGCCTAATTTGCTTTCTAAACAAGGGGACGACAGAGCCCGAAGATCCCAAGACATTACCAAACCGTACCATACAAAAACGCGTGGTAGACTGCTTGTCTGCCAGTGCTTGTAACACAAGCTCAGACATACGCTTTGTAGTGCCCATAATATTTGTTGGCCTTACGGCTTTATCTGTAGACACTAATACAAACGTCTCTACATTGCACTTGATAGCAGCCTGCGCCGTATATAAGGTTCCAAAGATATTATTTCTTACACCTTCTACCACGTTGTGTTCTACTAACGGTACATGCTTATAAGCGGCAGCATGATAAACGGTTTGCACCTTGAACGAGCTCATCACCGTTTCTAATCTATTCTGTTTTTGAACTGACCCCATTATAGGAACGATCTCCACACGCAGAGAACGCTCCTCAACGTACTGTGAAAGTTCTCTTTCAATAGAATACAAAGCGAACTCGGATAGCTCAAACAAGACAAGTTTTAGTGGCTCGCTCTTTACTATTTGTCGACACAGCTCGGAGCCAATAGATCCCCCACCACCGGTAACCATTACCACTTTGTCTTTAATATCGGCGTGCATCAGTGCTTTTTTCGGTGATACAGGGTCGCGGCCGAGTAAGTCCTCAACCTCTACATCTTTGACTTGGTCAACATTTACTGCACCACCAACAATATCAGCCATCCCAGGAATGGTTTGCACTTTTACAGCATACATTTCAAGCTTTTGTAAAATCTTCTTACGCCTTGCACGGGACGTACTGGGCAATGCAAGAAGCACTTTCTCAACATTTTCATGTCGAATTATGGACTCTAAATCTTCAACAGCATGAACCAAATGCCCTTCGATTTGTGACCCCTGCTTAGTTCTGTCATCATCGACAAACGCGACTACACGGTATTCTGGGCCATGCCTTAATGCTGTAGCTAACTGACGGCCTGCAGACCCAGCTCCGTAGATGATGACAGGGCGACGTTTAGACGCGCTGACTTTATTTACAAGAGCTCGGACAGTTATTCTACTGCCGCCAACAAGCAGTAACGAAAAGGAGATAAATATAATTGGAACTGTTCTAGGAATAGGATAGTGTAAGAAAAATGCAAGTCCTATTAGAGCACAACACGAAGCGACTACGCCTCCTACGACTGCTCCTAACGCATTTATGCCAACATATCGAAGAACAGCTCGGTAAAGCCCAAGTTTGACAAATATATAAATACTAATTGGTATAACTAGACCAATTAAAATCCAATGCTCAATACTGGAGATTAACTCAACAGAGTCGAGACGAATAAACATTGCCGACCAGAACGCGATGAGAATGAAAACAGCGTCAATTAAGACGGTGATCACCCGTTTTTGAGCACGAGGCAAAGATAGAAGAGTTTTAACTAAAGTTTTCAAACATCAATCCTTGTTGCTACAAAATTTGTAACCTAACTAATACTTTTGACGCGGATAATAACATACATTGTGTTAATACCTGTCAAAACGATGCCCTAATTTACTCGATCTCCGCTCCCCTTGCCCGTAACTGTCAATAAAATGTATTTAAAATAGGATGATATATTGAGTGTATCAATCATTTTCCCATCAGTTTCAGCAAGAAGCTTCGGCGTTGACATATCTATTTCATTTATTTGCGCCAAACCAGTAATCCCTGGGCGAACACTATAGACTCCGCGTTCGTCTCTCTCCTTAGTTAGCTCTTCTTGATTAAAAAGACCTGGACGTGGTCCTACTAAACTCATTTCCCCCTTCAACACATTCCACAGCTGTGGCAGCTCATCTAGTTTCGTTTTTCTGAGAAAGTGCCCCATTTTTGTAATGGAAGCGCTGCTAGCCAGATGACTCGCCACAGACGCAGTGTCTACTTTCATAGTTCTAAACTTGACAAGAACAAAAGGCTTTTTATTACGACCAACGCGTTCTTGGGTAAAAACCGGTGATCCTGTGTCAAACAGCCCAACAATAAAAATTAACAACAAAACTGGGAACCCAACAATTAACCCAAAAAGTGAAAATAAAAGATCAAACAACCTAAGCATATTTACTAATCAATCCCATTCATATTTTTTAACGCATCTTCTGTACTCATGACAGGGCTCCAGCTCAAAGTGGACTGAGTATGAGAAATATCCACTTGCAAGCTGCCAGTCAATCTCGCTATCACATCTTCTTTTCCAAAGAGTTTACCTATTAGGCTAAAACACCAGTTTGGAACATACACGCCCCAACCTCTTTTTCCTTGCGCTTGAGCCATCAACTTTATCAATTCCGCGGTAGACAGATCCACGTTGTCTGACACCATGAAGCATTGATTTTTAGCATTAGTGTGACTTATACAACACAGAATAAGATCGACCAAATTTTCGATGGCAACAATTGACCTACGATTACTCTTAATGCCTGCTAACGGAAGCGGGAAACCACTTCCAATCAACTTGTACAACGAAGCAAAATTAGCTTTAACACCTTTTCCATAAACAAGCGGAGGCCTAATTATAACGTATTCCATACCTACGGTTTCACAGTAGTGTATTAAAGCAGCCTCAGCTTCAGCTTTTGATTGACCGTATGGGTCTTCAGCATTATAAGGAGAGTTGTAAGAGAACTTATGTCCTTCCTCTGTGCTTTCGCCTAGAGCTTTAACTGAACTCAGGTATATAAACCTTTTAGCGCCATTTTTGTAGGCTAATTCTGCCAGCGCTAAAGTTCCCGCGACATTAACCCGTCTATATTCAGCAATTGGATCATCAACTTCATCTTTCATAATGTGTGCTCTGGCAGCACAATGTATTACTACATCGATTGATGACGCAATTTGTAATTCAGGAGAACTGTCACCGAGGGAGAAGTTATAAAACTGAATTTGTTTGTTTTCGCTAGGCCTTTTTCTACCCAACAAAGTCAATTCATGCTCTGTTTTTTTCAGTTGGTCAACTAAATGCTTACCAACAAAACCTGAGTAACCGGTTACTAACAACTTCATTAATTATTCTCATATAATTTGAAATGCGCAGTGATTACATCTTCAATAGAAAAAGTAGTTTCTGCGAACTTTCTGCCCTGCCTGCCCATTTCCGATGTTTTTTCCGGATTCAGAAGTAAATGCTCAATAGCAGAGGCCAACTTTGAAGTATTTCTTGCTGGAACGAGAACTCCTGTAACGTCAGGAACTATTGCATCCCTACATCCTGGAACATCAGTTGTCACAACAGCTCGCCCACAGGCTGCTGCTTCAATTAAGCTTTTAGGCAAGCCTTCACGATACGACGGCAAAACCATAATGGTTGAAGAAGATATTACCTGCGGTATGTCTTTTCTGTACCCAACGTGCCTGACGATACCTTCACTTACATAGCTAGTAAGCTCCTCAATACTCATTGAGTTTGGGTTTTCAGGGTCTAAGTCACCAACTAGCACAAAATCTACACTGGGATGTCTATCCTTAAGCGACTTCACTGCCTCACAAAACTCTATAACTCCCTTATCTTTTAATAAGCGCGCCAGAAACATCACCGAAGGCCTATCAGCTCTAATTGGTGTGTAGTGATATTCAGAAAGGTTGACCCCCGAACCTCTGATTAAACATGCAGAAGAAGGCTGTACGATATTCAGGTCAATAAAAGACTGCCTATCTGTTGAATTTTGAAAAATAACGGTTGAATTTGCGTTATTTAATCCGAATTTATAAAGCCTTGATATAATTTGACGAAGTACCTTTGCTTTTGGACTTTCATCGATGAAAACATAGCCAAGCCCTGAGATAGAAAATACACGCTTTTTTACGCCGCAAATTCTGCTGATTAAAGAACTGTAAACGACGGGCTTTATGGTAACCCCATGAATAATATCAGGTCTTACATTCCTCACTACTGAAAAAATCGACCACAGTGACTTTATCTCTGATAATAACTGGGTTCCTGAACGCGACATTTTTATTCTATGTACACGGATACCTAAACCTTCGAGTGAGTCGCATTGTCCTGTATCCGCACATGCTAAATGAACTTCATATCCCTTTTCCATTGCACTAAGGGCAATTGGTAATCGATGAGAGATAAAAAACCAGTCTACATTTACTACAAATAGAAGCTTAGTCACTTGCTCTTGACTCCAACCACTGTTGGAACATCAATATATTCCATAAAACTGCTGACCAGTTTCTAACGCCTGATTGATGCTCACGCCATAACCTCTTAAGAGTCACAGTGTTTAAAAACCCTTGCTTCTCTATTTTATCGCTAGATAACAGTGACTCGGCCCACTCTTTTAATGGACCGCGAAGCCATACATCTAAAGGCACAGAAAATCCTTTTTTAGGCCGCTCAATAAGGGCAGGAGGCACATGCTTGAATAATACCTGGCGCAATAACCATTTAGCTTTATCTCGCGTCTTATAACTACTTGGTAAACGCAATGCGAATTCGATAATCCTGTGGTCAAGCAAGGGAATTCTTCCTTCAAGAGAATGCCCCATCGCACACCTATCTACTTTGCAAAGTATGTCATCGGGGAGATAGGTGGTCATATCGACTGTTGACATAAGTTCATTTAAACTATCGTAATCACATTCTGAATCGCTGATGCTCAATTGTGAAAACCCATCGTCTTCACCAATGACTAGACTGCCAACATCGCGATAGCTAGACATTAAGAAGTCTCTGTAGAAATTCATAAACTCTTTATGGTCGAGTAGTGTTAGAGCTTTATGTACTTTATCACCTAACATAGACCCTTTGCTTTTCACGTCACCAATCATATTAAGGGCGTGTATCGGCAAGCATTTAGCTAGTAACTTAATTGCTGATTTATTGAACTCCGATAGACCCGTTATGCGTTTCCATGCATTTAACGTTTGTTGATAACGGCTGTATCCCCAAAACAGCTCGTCTCCCCCATCGCCAGACAAGCATACAGTTACATGCTGTTTAGCGAGCTTACTAACCAAAAACATGGGCAGCTGACTTGAATCAGCAAATGGTTCAGAGAATACATTGGGAATATCATTGACGACGTTTAAGAGATCGCTCTCGTCAATATACAGTTCATGATGCTCAGTTCCTAAATGCTCAGCTACTTCTCTAGCATACTTTGCTTCATCGTACCGCGGATCCTTAAAGCCGATTGAAAAAGTTTTGACAGGAGCGTTGGCTTTAGACTGCATTAGCGCAACAACGCTTGATGAGTCGACTCCTCCAGATAAAAATGCTCCCAATGGGACATCAGCTAGCATCTGACCACTTAAACTCTGATTAAAAAGCTTCTCTAGCTCGTTAACTGCTTGTTCATCGTCTTCGAAAGATAATTCAGGCTGCTTTAAAACACCTGCAACACTCCAATAACACTTACTATCTTTGGTCAATTCACTATTAAAAGTAATAAACTCACCGGGCATCACCTTAGACACTTGTTTATAAATTGAACTCGGCGCACATATATAACCCTGACGAACTAGTTGAGAAAGCGCATGGCGGTCAATTTCAAGCGACTCTTTAGCTACCGCTTCAATACAACTTAATTCTGACCCAAAAAGAAGATATTCCTTGTTAGAAAAATAATAAAGTGGCTTTTCGCCAACCCTATCTCTAGCCAATGTCAACGTTCTTTTTTGCCCATCCCACAATGCAAAAGCAAACATACCTACCGCTTTACTCAAGGTTTCTTGAATACCGAAACTGGCTATGTATTCCAATAGAATTTCGGTATCAGAGTGCCCTTTCCAGTCGACTATTCTTAACTTCTCTATATCTTCTTTTAACTCTGAAAAATTATAAATTTCACCGTTGAAAGCAATATGATATCTCTCATCATGCGACCTCATGGGCTGATGACCTGCATGCGAGATATCTATTATTGAAAGACGACGGTGACCTAGACCAATCCCGTCTTGCGGATCACACCAAGTACCAAAATCATCTGGGCCACGACGATAAATAGGAGCAATCATTTCCATGACACTCTCTTCTGTCACCATATTTTGTTTAAACGGTGAATACAGCCCAGCAAAACCACACATCTATTTGGCTACCTCTTTGTATAACTTTTCGTATTCGGCTCGAACTCTTTCTACGCCAAACCATTCCATTGCGCGCTGTCGATTCGAAGCACCTATCTCCATAAGCGTTGAAGAGGGCGCTTTCAACATTGCTTCCATCAAATCGGCTAATTTAACAGAATCCTCAGGTTTATAAAGCAACGTATCGTTATCGAGAATACGCTGAGCGTCACCGACATCACTAGCGATACATGGTAGACCTTCCAACATAGCTTCAACCAAACTATTAGGGGAGCCTTCACTAAGAGAAGATAAAACATAACAAGAGTAATCACTCAAGATTCTTCTTGGTGACTCGATTTCACCTAGAAAGTCAAAATGTTCTTCATAACCTGAACTAACAATTAGCGATTTTAAAGCAATTTCCACGTCCCGGCCTATAAAGGTAAAACTAACATTTTTCCTTTCCTCATCCGACAGCTTCCCAAGCAATATTATTGCTGACTCAGCAAAATTCCTTTGCCCTTTAATGGGAGCATATCTTCCTATGTGAACAAACTTGAAAGGCTGTGTTTTTAAACAAATTTCACGGGACAACTTTTTTATTGAAAAACCATTTCCAATAACCTTAATTCTAGTTGGGTAAAATATGCGCTGATGAGACTCTTTACCAGCATAAGAATTACTAATAATTGGAAATTTACCGAGCCGAGCAATAAAAGCAGAAGCTCTAGCCAAAATGCCAGTTAACCCTTTAGGAATCTCTGTTCTACGAATCGACCAGATTATAGGGACAGGTGTTAGCAGCGATAAAATCCAACCAGCTATATTTGCATGGTACATCCAACATTGAATTATTACTCTGTTATCTTTCTTTAAAGCTTGAAGCATGCTACGAAGTTCAATTATTGAGTAAACGAAAGATAGACCCGTGAAATCAAAGAAATAAACAGGCAGTCCTTTTTTCTCCAATCGTTCAGAAAGTTTACTTCGCTCTTTCTTCATAGATACAACTAGATGTGTATATTCACTTTTAGCATCATCAGCAACAATTTGCTCGAATTGATTCTCAGCGCCACCTTGATGTAGCGCGCTAAATATATGAACAATTATCACTTACGAAATTCCTAATTATGTACAAAATATTTAAGGTATTGAGTGGTTTAAAAAATAGGTTTACTCTTCCATGTCAGTGCGAGCCAATCTTTTTTTAGGATCGCAAAGAGCAAAGACAAGATAGAATGGCATTATCAAAGCAAAAAAATTAATTTTAGATAGCATTAGGATTAAAACCAACGAAGTCGATGCTCGACCTTTATAGATAGCGATTAAAGATATTGAGAATATAAATAGAAGAGATGGGAAAAAACCCATATAATAAATTAGAGTAAATAAAAGCCCTGAATCATTGACAGCTCCGCTCGAACTAAAGTTAAATGGTGTAGAGCTAAACCCTCCAACCCCGTGAAAGAATCCATTCACGCTTGAAGTGTTCTCAATCGTCGCTCGTATGAACTCTTCTCTGAAGCTCATCCCATGCGATGAGCCAAAAGAACTCCTCACAAAAAAACGCCAATACAAATATGGAAGCGAAAAAGCACCAAATACAAGGGCAAGTAAAGCTTTAACCTTAATTTTTATTGGTGTAATTGCCAAAATAATCACTGCAAAAATTGCCCCGAACGTACTAAGCGTGAGAGCTAGGCTAAGTAATGCTAGATATGCGATCCTTTTTCTTGGCTTACTTGTAAGGTATCTCATTGATAACGCAACAGCAGGCGCTACAAACGTAACATAGGTGCCTGGTTCGTTAAACAAACCAGATGCTCTCATCATTTTATTGATAATTGGGAGTTTAAAAGTACCGCCAAAATTGCGCGATTCGATGCCAATTGCCCCTAGGTAATCAATGTGGATGCTGAATAAAAAATACGCAACGAACTGAATGTAAAAAAATGTTATATGGCAACATAAAAATATAAAAATAACCCTTCCGACATTGACCTGTGTAACTAGAGAAGACGCAACGCCAGCAGACAAGATAAGTAAAAGGAATGCCAATAGCCTTTTCCAATCAGCGTCAAGGACGAAAAAGGCACTAAAAAGGGCAGTTATTATAAATAACCCAACATAAATAAGTATTACAGTAAAGTCTTGTACAAAAGGACGTTTGTTGAAAATAAATAAACAAAACGTGGCTAACAACAGACCAAACAAACTAGCAATCTGTAATGAGAAAAAATAGATTGAAGTGAGAGATAAAAAAATAAAAGAAAGACTAAATAGAAGGTCTTTCGATATATTACCTTTCATCTAAAAAGCCTTTAATTAAGCCAACAGGTTTGCTAATCAAGAACAATATCTTTAATAAGATTCCGTCAAAATCACTAGTCGTCATTTTTTGGCGAGCGATATAGTTGTATCGGTTCATACTAGAGAGCTTTCGCAGCGTATACGGAATATTATAGATAGCGTATTTAGCATAAGAGTTAACTATTCCTTTCAAATTTAACGCTTTATTTTTTGGATAACTCAAAATCATACTTTTATTATTGCTGTAAGATTCAGGGTTATAGGTATCGTACACTCGAACTACTAGGTTACTGAATATATAGTCATGACTTTCAGATATTCGCGCCCACAAAAAACCGTTAGTAAAACCTGGCTTCATATGCACAAAATGGTCTCGAATCAACTGCGTTTTTGTAAACTGGAGTAGCTCACAATACTCTTTGAGTTTAAAACGAATATCACCTTCATTGGCTTTGAAAGCCTCTTCCGGAAAATTTTTACCTATTAACTTTCCTTTTTCATCTACACATCGTCCACAAACACCGGCTATACGTGGATTTTCCAGTATAGAGAAATTCTTTATAATATTTGACACCCCACTAAGTGCATTAGGTGTCAGCTCGTCATCTTGATCTAAAATACAAACAAAATCTCCCTCTGCTATTAATGAACCTTCATATACGCTTTTTGAACAGAAGTAGTTTTCCGTAAGAAATACTGATTTTACTGTAAAAGGTGCTTGGTCCTGAATCTCTTTTATGAGCTCTACGGTTTCGCCACCATCAGGAGAACAATCGTCAACTAAAATCCACTCAAAATCTTTTATAGATGATTGTAGAAGACTTTTGTATGCTCTCATCAAAGTGCGACCACTTTTGTAGCAGGGAGTAATAATTGAAAACTGCATGTTTAGTCCTGTATCAATCTATCAACTTTTTTGAGAAAAACGAAATTAAAAATTAATGCGGCTAACGCCGATATTGATATTAAGAGAAAGTTGTAAAACCTAGATTCAATGTTATTGAAAAGCATCGATGAAGTGATTAGCACCAATATAGGCACAACAGAATAGACAATAACTCTAAATATCCAGCTATAAGCTATTTTTTTCAATAACTTATAATGGGTAAATGTTACGTAGCCAGTTAAATAGAAGAAGTTTACTACTAACCAAGCCCAAGCTGCCCCTGAAGCACCAAAGTAAACCGCTGATATAAGTATACTTGGCACTCCTATCGTTAATAGGAGTCCACTTCCTATCAGATGAAGCTTCAAGTTTCCTATGGCCGTTTGTAGAAGACTGGCAAATGATGAAAATATTAAAAAGAAATTTCCAACAGCGTAAATACTCATAATATCACTAGTGTTTTTTACCACTTCTTGATCCCCTGTCCAAACAAAAAGTATCTCATCGGGGAATACTGCTAGAGTAAGCGCGGCAGTGCCAGAAATAAGCGCAGTTACTTTTGTTGTCTGAGCATAAAGTTTTGTTAGTTCAGCGTTCAAACCTTTTGCATGGTGACTAGTAAGTCGCGGCAAGATAGCTGCAGTTATTGGAGAGTTGAGAATTATAATAGCGTTTGCAACCATGACTGCTAGTGAGAAGTATCCATACTCTGAAAGTTCAAGCATTCCTGACAAAATTAATTTATCTGTCTGTGTAACAAAAACCCATACCGAAGAGGTAAATGCAACTGATAGTGAAAAACCTAATCGCAGTTTTAGTGGCCTGAAATCAATCTTTAATAAGGTAGCGTTTTTCGGTTTATTAGGGATTAATTTCCTATTGCAAAAAGCTAGGCAAATTAACTCCAAAAAGCCGACTACCAATTGATGAAAAAAGAATACCTCAATTTTAAAGTCGAAGAGCCAAAATGAACCGAATACTCCTATAAATCTTAAAGAGTTAAAAGTTATATTTATTAGGGCTAGCGAAACAAACTTTTCATTGCCAATCAGTATTCCGCGCAATAATCCAGAAAGCCAACGAAAAACTACAACACCACCCATTATCTGAATTGAGTTGGAAACTACTTCCGTACTAAGTAACTCCAACTCAAACCAATCGCGCGATATGAAAGCCGAAAGAAAATAAATTGAGAGATAGCCAATCAAACCAATTATAAAAAACACAAAAGCAAGTGATTTCAGCAGGCTGTAATATTCACTTTGCTTCAACGCACCACTCTTGTAACGGGTTGTTTCTCTGCTTATTAACGGCGATAGACCGAAATCCAAGAGCGCGAACCACACTTGCATCATTGCAAAAAAGCCGATTAAGCCATAGGATTCGGCACCAAGATACTTTAAGTAGAGAGGGAAAAATAAAATAGAAACTAATGTTGAATAAATTTGTGACGTATAGTTCGCAACAACATTTTTTTTCAGAGAATTATTGCTTGGCATTGGAGTCTGTCAAATCATTTTGAGAGTGGTGTAGCTTTACTTCTAAATCTATAAGTTGCTTTTTTCTGACCTTAATTAATTTCAGGGGGTTACCAGCGTATATATTAAAAGCCTCGCAGCTTTTACTAACTAAACTCAGCGCGCCTATTGCTACTCCCTCACCTAAGACTACGCCTGGAAGCACAACAGTGCCTGAACCTATAATGGTATGCTTTCCCACTACAACCGAGTCTGTTGTCACATTGGTATATTCTTCAGGCACCATTGGATTTGACATAAACTCGCCTGAATAGTCATCGTTACTTGAATATATCGAAACTCTTGATGATATGTTGCAGAAATCACTAAGCGTTATTTTCCCTCCACCTATAAGAGAAGTGTACACTGCGATATGAATAAAACTGCCTATTTCTATTCCACCTTTTCCGGCAGAGAGAACACAAAAATCGTCAATCCTAACATTACTACCAACTGAGATTCTCTCGATGCCGTAGAAGCTCGCTTTTTTAGAAATTCGTACATTTTCACCTAACTTGGCAAAACCTAACTGTTGAAGCTCGACATCAGAATAAATACTCATGACAATGACGCTTTAATGGTATCACAAACATATCCAACTTCTGCTTCAGTTAAATAGTAGTGAAGTGGTAAACACAATACACGCTTAGAGATATTCTCCGAGATAGGCATTTTTACTTCGGGTTTGTAGACAGTATTTAATGATGGAGAAAAATAATCGCGGCACTGAACGCCATTACTAATCAGTGCCTGTTTAACTTTCTCCTTTTCAGCACCATCCTTTAAAAGGATAGGCATATATGCACCGTTGTAATTACTCTGAGTGTGCCACGAAGGTAGCTCCACAAAATCACTTAGTGCATTTACGTAAGTCGAAAACAAGAAGCTCCGATGCTGTAAAATTTCATTTATTTTTTCGAAAACGGTAAGGCCAACAGCGCATTGATATTCATTTAGCTTTGCGTTTATTCCTGCTTCGGCAAGCTTACCACTACCGTTAATACCAAAGTTAATCAATTCCTTGGCTTTCGAGTAATCTGCCTTTTCACTGAAAATGATTGCGCCGCCTTCAACAGTATGGAATAACTTTGTAGCGTGGAAACTTAGAGTACTTGCGTCTCCGTAGGATAATACCGACCGGTTAAAGCAATTTACTCCAAAAGCGTGTGCAGCATCGTAAATTACTTTTGTATTTGTTTTCTCACTGAGAGAAGATAAAGCTTCAACGTCGCAAGGGTTTCCATACACGTGTGTGGCTACAATACCGTCGAACCTTGCATCTTGCTTGATTTTAGTTCCAAGGGCTCTAGGGCAAATATTAAGAGATTTTGCATCGATATCAGAGTATGCAATGTCAATGCCCTGCCAAAGAAGTGAACTTGAAGTTGCCGCAAAACTAAAAGGTGTAGTTAGCACATTTTTCAAGCCTAATACTTTAGCTGCTACTTGAATAGCTAGCGTTCCATTCGATACAAGTAGGAGATTAGATACACCAAGATATTCCTCTAATTTGGCGGTCAACTCCTCATGTAAAGGGCCAAAGTTTGTGTACCATCCAGAGTTATTGACCTGCTCTAGGTAGCCTTGAAGCGTTTTAAGGCATGGGCTAAAAGGTTTATTTAGTAATACCTTCATGAATGACTAACAATTTCCTTTAGATACTGGCCGTAAGAATTTTTCTTCATCAGCTCTGCTGTTTGATGAACAGCGTCTTTAGAAATCCAACCATTGTTGTAGGCGATCTCTTCTAAACACGCGATTTTGAAACCTTGGCGCTTTTCGACTGTTTCAACAAATTGGGCGGCTTCTAGCAAACTTTCATGTGTACCTGTATCAAGCCACGCAAATCCGCGCCCCAACATTTCAACATTTAACATACCTTCTCCGAGGTACATTTCATTCAAACAGGTGATCTCCAACTCTCCCCTAACAGAGGGTTGGACTTGTTTCGCTTTTTCTACAACCGAATTATCGTAAAAATACAGGCCGGTGACCGCATAGTTTGATTTTGGTTTTTGTGGCTTTTCTTCAATTGAAATCGCTTTTTGATTCTCATCAAATGCAACAACACCAAACCTTTCAGGATCTTTAACCTGATATCCAAATACAGTAGCGCCATTTCCATTAGCAGCATTTTGCAGTGCGTGCTTTAGCTTCGGAGAAAACCCCTGACCATAAAAAATATTGTCGCCTAACACTAAGCACACATCATCATCGCCAATAAATTCTTCACCTATAATAAACGCCTGTGCTAAGCCGTCAGGTGAGGGTTGGGTTTCGTATGAAAGGGAGATACCGAATGCACTACCGTCACCAAGTAAGCGTTTGAACGCTTCTGAATCTTCTGGCGTCGTTATGATCATCACTTCTCGTATACCCGCAAGCATGAGCACAGAAAGTGGATAGTAAATCATTGGCTTATCATAAATGGGTAGTAGTTGTTTAGAGACGCCCATAGTTATAGGGTAAAGACGAGTCCCTGATCCGCCTGCTAGAATGATCCCTTTCATTATTCTTTTCCACCTATACGAACTAAGCTGTAGCTACCATCCAAAACTCTCTCCCACCATGTACGGTTCTGTAAAAACCACTCGACCGTCTTACGCAAACCTGTTTCAAAGGTTTCTTGTGGAACCCATCCTAATTCACGCTTAATTTTTGAGGCATCGATGGCGTAACGTAGATCGTGACCTGGGCGATCAGCTACAAAAGTAACAAGGTCGTTGTAATTACTAACTCCATTTGGCTTTTCAGGTACCAATTCTTCCAGAAGTTTGCATATCTCTCTGACTACATCAATATTAGCTTTTTCATTATGCCCGCCAATATTATACGTTTCACCTATTGCTCCTTCTTTCGCTACTAGCAGAAGTGCTCTGGCGTGATCTTCTACGTAAAGCCAGTCACGTATTTGCTTACCGTCACCGTACACCGGAAGTGGCTTTCCATCGAGAGCATTTAATATCATGTGAGGAATCAATTTCTCAGGGAAATGGTACGGCCCGTAATTGTTTGAACAATTAGTGACTAAAGTGGGGAGACCGTACGTACGTTTCCACGCTCGTACAAGGTGGTCACTTGAAGCTTTTGAGGCAGAGTATGGAGAACTAGGTGCATATGAGGTTGTCTCAGTAAACAATTCTTCAGGATTTTCAAGATCTCCGTAAACTTCATCTGTCGAAATATGATGAAACCTAAATAGCTCCTTTTTGGTTCCAGATAGGCTCTGCCAATAAGTTCGGCATACCTCGAGCAAATTATAAGTCCCAATAATATTGGTCTTCATAAACTCGCCAGGCCCGTCTATAGAACGATCAACGTGCGACTCCGCTGCCAAATGCATTACAATGTCAGGTCGATGTGTTTCAAACACCCTTGAAAGCTCACTAGAATCGCAGATATCAACGTGCTCAAATTTGTATCTCGATGACTGTTCACAGCCATTGAGTGACTCTTGGTTTCCTGCGTAGGTGAGTTTGTCAAGGTTTACAACTTCGTCCTTGGTATTCTGAATTATATGTCTCACTACAGCAGAGCCAATAAAGCCAGCGCCACCTGTTACCAAAATCTTCATATTATTTACCCACAAACGCTATATACCAAGGCATCGCTTTATCGATACCAGCGCTGATATTAAATTTAGGATCATAACCAAGATTTTTCTTTGCTTTACTTATATCGGCTTGAGAATGTCTTACGTCGCCAGCCCTAAAATCTCTATATACCGGCTCATTTGAAACTTCGATGCCGTTACTCGTCAATGAAGAAGCGATTGATTGGTAGAGATCATTTAGCGTTGTTCTATCTCCAACTGCGACGTTATAAACTTGGTCTTTTGCCTGGTCATTAGCACAAGCTGCCAAAATATTCATCTGAACAGTGTTTTCAATGAAGCAAAAATCTCTTGACGTTTCACCATCGCCATTAACAAAGACATCTTGGCCCTCAATCATAGCTGCAGTCCATTTCGGAATAACTGCAGCATAAGCGCCATTAGGGTCTTGTCTTTTTCCGAACACATTGAAATAACGAAGACCTATAGATTTAAAACCATAAGTGCGCGCATATACATTTGCGTAAAGTTCATTCACATATTTCGTTACAGCATATGGAGACAGTGGATTACCAATATTTTCTTCTACTTTCGGTAAGGCAGGATGGTCTCCATACGTAGAACTACTAGCTGCATAAGTGAAACTATCCACGTTCGCTTCTTTAGCCGCCTGTAGCATATTAAGAAAGCCTGAAACATTAGCAGCATTGGAAGTCAATGGATCAGCGATAGAGCGAGGAACCGAACCAAGCGCTGCTTGATGAAGGACATAGTCAATATTTTCTACGGCGTTTTTACACGTGTCATAGTCTCTTATATCACCTTCGATGAAACTGAAATTCGCCCACTGCTCTTCAGACACCGTCGACTTCACTTCGTCAAGGTTTCGTTGGTGTCCAGTTGCAAAGTTATCTAAACCAACAACTGTTTGACCTAATTTAAGTAAGGTTTCTAACAGGTTCGAACCTATGAAACCAGCAACGCCAGTTATTAACCATTTCTTAGGAGAAGATGCTAATTGCTCACAGAGCTTTTCAAATTCAGACACTACAATACTTCCTTAGATATCGTTCGATTAAAGACGCATGTCGACAGATGATTTGTCTAATACATATTTTAAATCATAAAGCACATGTGATTGCTTACCTAACTTACGAATAGCTTCAGCACCTAAATCCTTAAACTCTTGATGTCCGACAGCCAAAACAATTCCATCATAAATTCCCTCTTCAGCAGTCGTCATTGTTGAAACACCATACTCATGCTGAGCTTCTTCACTTGAACACCAAGGGTCTACAATATCCACAGTGATATTGTATTCTTTTAATTCATTCACAATGTCAATAACCTTGGTGTTTCTTAGATCAGGGCAGTTCTCTTTAAACGTTAAGCCCATAATCAAAACTCTTGCACCGTCAATCTGAATACGCTTTTTCATCATTTGTTTTACAAGTTGTGATACAACGTATTCGCCCATACCATCATTGATTCGGCGACCAGCCAATATCATGTCCGGGTGGTAGCCTTCCGCTTGCGCTTTGTGGGTAAGGTAGTACGGGTCTACGCCAATGCAATGCCCCCCAACCAAACCTGGTCTAAACGGCAAGAAATTCCACTTTGTTCCAGCTGCCTCTAATACTTCTAAAGTATCTATTCCAAGTTTGTTGAAAATAATCGATAGCTCATTAATGAGCGCAATGTTCACGTCACGCTGTGTGTTCTCAATTACTTTTGCAGCTTCAGCAACACGTATTGAAGATGCTTTATGTGTGCCAGCAGTAATAATTGACTTATAAAGTGCGTCAACAAAATCAGCGACCTGTGGCGTTGATCCTGAAGTAACTTTAAGGATATTAGTCACTCTATGCTCTTTGTCACCTGGATTAATTCTTTCAGGAGAGTAGCCAGCAAAGAAATCATCGTTAAATTTGAGGCCTGATACGCTCTCTACAACTGGTATGCAATCTTCTTCTGTTGCTCCAGGATAGACAGTTGATTCATATATGATCGTATCGCCTTTCTTTATGATGGTTCCTAACATTTCACTCACTTTAATAAGTGGTGTTAAGTCAGGTTGCTTAAACTTGTCTATTGGCGTTGGTACTGTAACGATAAAAACGTTACAAGATGACAAAATCGATTTATCACTAGCATAAGTTAGCGTTTTAGCTTCTGCTAACTCCTTTTCGCTGACTTCTAAAGTCGAGTCCGTTCCACCTTTAAGCTCGTCAACGCGAGCTTGATTTATATCAAAGCCAACCACTTCGAATTTTTTACTGAATTCTACAGCAAGTGGCAACCCTACGTAGCCTAAACCCAACACTGCAATTTTTGCGTTTGATAATTCCATTAAACTCTACTCTTCTTAACTTGGTCTCTTACAATCAGCACAAGACATGATATTAAAAATGCTGAGGTAACCAGTAATAAACAAATTAATGCTCTTTTGGGACCTGATTTTTTCTCTGGCACAACAGCAGGGTCAATTACTTTGAAGACGTACTCGTCCCTGACATTTGCAAGCATTTTAGTCTGCTGTTGCTTTTCAATTAACTGATAGAAAATTTGCTGCATGTCTGCGATTGCAGTTTTCTCGAGCGCATCCGTAAGGTAACCGATACTTTTTTCGGCCTCTGCTATGTCTAAACGCCTCATTCTGTCATTAATGTCGTTGATAAGATTTGTAGTAATCTCTTTTGCTACATATGGAGAATGATGTGTAACCGCTATTTTTACAAAACCCGTTTCTTTGTCTTTATTGACGCTGAGATAGTCTTCAACAAACTTCTTATGAACTTCTTGCAAACTAGGTTCCGGCTGCAATGGCGCAGAGACTTGGCGAACCCAAGAATTTGAGTTTGCATCGTAGATTTCCTCATCAAACACGAGAGTATTTGAGCTTCTGTTCCATCCGTCGCTGGCCATTATCACTGGTTTAAGATTTCGCTTCGCCACAAATTCGCCGATAAAGCTCTTACTCTTTAAAATCTCCAATGCAATTGAAACTTTATCGCTTTTACCACCAGCCAAATCAACACCAGCAAGTGAAGCTAGACCGCCGAACTGACCTGCGAGAGCATTCAACCCACCACCATTCGCCTCTTCAGCCGGCGCGAGCAATACTTCGCTTCTATATTCATTTGAAAGATTCATTGAGTATACTACACCGACGATACCTGCTAATAAGCATGCGACTGCCACTATCCACTTTCCACGCCATACAGCAGTCAAAAGCTCTAAAATATCAATATCAGATGAGTCTTGGTGGCTTGTTTTTAAATTAGACGTCATAATCATTTAACCTACAAACCATTAATCGCAGCAACAGCAATCGCTGTATTATATAGAATTCCAGTTGCAGTGCTCCATAGGCTCAACGTATCTCTGTACTCTGTATCTAATGGCACAACAACAGTGTCTCCTGGTGCCAGTTTGTTTTCCAGCGAGTACCAATTAAACGCACTTGGCTGATATACAGAACCGTTCGCCCTAACAACATAAATACGTTCATCGTCAGCTCTAACTTTCAGGCCACCAGAGCGAGAAATATAATCGCTAGCGTCTAAGCTTCCATCGTAAATATGAGACGTTGGGAACTGAACTTCACCAAGCACAGTAACGCTTTGTGATATTTTAGGCACATAAAGCGCGTCACCTGCGTTCAGTGCTAAATCTAAGGTTTCTTCGCCAGCCAGCAGTGTAGGTAAATCAATTACCAATCGACCAACGGCATCGGTGTTCGTTAAACGATCTTTTAACCTTTTTGCTTCATTACTAGAAAGAGCCTGCACGTCTTCGCTTTTATCAACACTAAGTGTTGCAATCTCATTATCTAATTCTGTCGCTAAGCGCTTTATTTGTTCCTGCTCTCTTAATCTTAACGATTCACGAGTAAATACCGCACCTTCAGCAAAAGCTAAATCAGTTAACCCACCCGCCCTTTCGATTACAGAACTAAGCGTTTCACCCTCTTGCAATACATAAGTACCAGGAAACATAACCTCTCCCGCTAGCTTAATAGTGCGTCGCTCTCGCCATTCAGGAATACGCTTTATTAACAGAGAGTCAAGGGGCTGTAACTCAACATTATCACTTAGAGAAACGCGCTGGTGCGTAAGCGAGGCTGTTGTTTTGCCGTCTGTTTCAAATCTGGAAAGCTCTGCATTAAGCATGTAACCGGATTCATTTAATCCACCAGCTAATGCTATTAAAGTTTGCTGAGTCATACCTTCTACGAAAGGGTATACACCTGGGAAGCGCACATCTCCGCTAATTGTTATCAATTGCTGAGTAAACCCTTTTGAAGACTGCTGCGCTAGTTCATCTGTAAGGTCTTCAAGAAGCTCATCTCTTGGCTTGTCTTTATCAAAAACATATAAACGATCTAGTGGCTGTAACTTTTCACTATTATTGGTTTTGATATCAATATACTTCAACTCAGTTTTAAACGTGTTTTGATTTAGGCGAGCTATCAGCACAAAGTTTAACTCTGCTTCTTGCGTGTACCCCATTGCTGCACGTAACACGTTACTCACTGTGGAACCTTCACTCAGTGGATAAGTACCAGGGTTTCTCACTGCGCCGTTTACAGTAACAATTTTTGGAGGTTCTGCTAGCGTTGTCTGTTCTCGTAACTGGCTAATTACTGGCTCTAAACTTTCCGCTCGTTCCGACTTTCTGCTAAATACATATACCGTGTCTTTTGAGCTTAAAACTAAGTCTTCGGATGAGTCGTTTTGAATAAGGTATTTTGAATAATTAACATCATATGCTGTTATTGCACCTGTTAATGGATCTTCTCTTGTTACTAAAACGTAATTTAGGTCGGGCTGCGACTTAAAGTCGTTAATATTTCGAAGCAATGAGCTCAACCGCATGCCTTTTTGCCAGCCGTATACGCCGGGTCTGGCAACATGCCCTAGAAGAGTAACGCTGTTTTCCAACGCATCTAGTGATGAGCTAACAGATACGATGTCGCCGTTTTTCACACTATTTTGTTTGCTATCTCTCAAGTTAACATTAATAACCTGACTTAAGCCTTTTGATGTAATTCGCTGCAGTTTAACAATATCGCCATATGCATTAGGTAGAAGACCGCCCGCAAGCTTTATAACATCGCGAACAGTTTCTTCGCCATCTAGCTCATAAATAGCTGGGCGAGGTACGGCGCCTTTTACCGAAACACTTTTACCTTTTGTAGGTATGAATACCACGTCGCCCGCCATTAGGCTTACATCGCCACTGGTATCGCCTTTAAGCAATAAATCATAGAGATCAAGACTTGCTACCACTTTTCCATTACGCTTCACTTCTATGTTACGTAATGAGCCGATTTCATTGATACCGCCAGCGGCGAAAATTGCTTGTGTAACGGTTGATAACGAACTGATTGTGTAAGAGGCGGGCTTATACGCTTCGCCTAACACAAAAACACGTATTGAGCGTAATTCACCCATCGTGATATTGCTGCGAACACCAATAATTCGATTGCTGATCTCATTGCTAAGTTCCTCACGCACTGTAGCAAAGGTTTGACCCACTACAGAATATGGGCCTAACTTGGGAATTTCTATTTCGCCTTGGCGATTTACCGTGAGTGAATAGTCCTGCGATTCTTTACCGTAAATTTGAATACGAAGCGTGTCGCCGGGGCCCAAAATATATTCGCTTGGTACAGGTACGTCTGAGACAGGGGCAAAAGTGCTCGGCTCTCCAGCGAAAAGTTCATAACCAAACGGTTTAAGATCATCTGATTTTTGCTGTTTGAAAAAGTCGTTAGTGACTTCTTCGCTACTTGGATTTTCTTCGTCGCCATTAGGCTTTGAATTTTCAGTTTCAATTTCATCGCCTGTTTGCGATGCCATTATAGAATTATCTAAATCTTCATCGCTTTTTCGTCTTACACCTCTTTCGCGAACTAGTTCGTTTAGTGTGGGAGAAGGCTGTGATTTAGCACCAGACTGCTGGGTTAGGGCATCGAGGTCTACGCCGTATTGCCGAGCCAATGCTTCTTGTTGCGCTCTGGGCAATTTCGAAAACATTTCGATTTGTTCTGGAGTAGGAGTGGCTGCGGAGACTTGAAAGGCTATTGAAGCCATTAGCGACGCAATGAGTAAACACACTTTTTTCACATTTATTCCCTTTCTCTTTTGCAGAATTACCACAACGAACTGCCCGGCCTTATATTTCCGGAGGGCGCATTCTACCTATTTAGATTGCGAATTTCCAACCGTTAATGATTAAAAGTAACGTGGATCAAAATTTTTTGAACTTTTTAAATTGGTAGAATTGGAAATTGGTATTAGCTAGTCAAGACGGGTCGTTTTGTATGACGGTTAAATTACAGAGGGTTATCAGGTAATTGCTCAGAAAAATAGTAAAAGGATTTGGTATTTCTTATAGCTTAGATTTTCTCTTGAATTAAGATAAGTCAGCTAAATGTCTAGAACAGCAAGATACTTGATCAGCTAAGGTATCTACGCACTTTGACTAACTGTGTTGTTCAACAACCCCAAAACCTGTTCATCAGTAGATTTAGCCTGTGCCCTTACAGAAATACTCGCTTGTTCCACGATTTGCGCCTGTGTAGATTTAGCGGTTTCTGCAGCGAAGTCTGTATCGAGGATTTGAGATCGGGCTGCCATTAAGCCCTCATGCATACGGTCATTGAGTTTTAGGGCCGACTCCATTTGATTCATCTTTGCGCCGTAAAACGCTCGGCTCTCGCTTACATACGCTAACGCATCATCAATTTGCTGCAACGCCACTTCTGCATTTTCAAAGGTAAGCACATCACTTTCAACCATGTCTAGGTCAGATAAACCCACTGGCGTTTTAGTTAAGTTTATGAAGTCTGTGCCATCTCGTAGCGAGTTAGTAGCAGTTATATCCACAGGGCCCGCCTCAAAGCTATTTCCACCACTTCCGGCAGCACCCAGCGTATCCCAATCTACGGTGGCATCAAATACGCCTTGCCCCACTACTGAAATAATGAGTGGCTCGTTAGTGTTGTCGATGGTAAGGGTCTCTGTTGTCACCCCTGGGTGTTGGTCACCAGAGAAGGTGAATGTTGTTCCATTAATCGAACCAGAACCACTGGTAATTAAAGAAGTACCATCGTAGCTTGCCGTTGTTGCGTACCCTTCTTCTGCTAAGAATAAAAAGCGTTTGATGTCACTCGTTGAGTTAACGTTATTGGTACCCCACACATTGTCAGACAGTGGTGTACCAACTAGATGCCTACCGCTTGTTGTAAATACCTGCAGATCATCGTCTGCTGAAAAGCTATCAATATCTATAGATATGTTTGTTGAACCAGCGGGAATATACGCTATCGAGTGTAAACCACTGCTCAATCTCGTTGTATTGCCCTTTACGAAGGTATCGCCTATTGAAGGTACGTTATCTGACAATAAATCGTTATCACCTAGCAAAGGCAATCGGTTAAACGCTTCGGTATTGTAGGCTATTCCATTAAGTGCGTTTTTTAATTGCTGAAATTCTTTATCTAGTGCGTGCCTATCTGAATCAGTATTAATGCCGTTTTGTGACTGCATGGCTAATTGCCGCATACGCTGTAATATGTCGGCAGATTCTTTCAGGCCGCCTTCTGCTATTTGTGCATAGTTAATGCCGTCGTTTAAGTTTCTTCGCAACTGGTTTTTCGCCAAAGATTCCGACGTCAGCCTGTTCGAAATTTACAGGCCGGCACTATCATCTGCAGCACTATTTATTCTAAGCCCTGAACTTAGCCGTTCATACGCTGTAGACAGCGTTATACTAAACACAGGGTTGGAAGATAGTGACTGCGTAAATGATGAAACGGTTAACATAACCTTCCTTGCTATGAAAAACTGAAAGACATGCAATGAAAAAACTCAGTTACATATAAAGTTCAAATAAGCGTAATACGTGATTACTTCAAACAAGCTGCAAACAATGAGCCAACCCGACCATTAGCAAAATTAGCAAAAAATGAACTTCTATTGAGTCAAAGGATTTTGAGACCTGCTTTTCAGACCGAGGCTCGAAAGGCTGCACAGCTGACTGTCTCAAGCATGTACATTTAACTTCCCCTTACGGTTAGTGGATATGAGCGTATGGCGCAATTATTCGTAATGCGTCCACATGCGTAAAACTTTCACTGTCTGAATTTCCTCGAGGACTTGATAACCTAACCTATGTTGGATGTTAATACGCCTCGAATACGCACCAACTAAGTCACCAATCCAACTCCTCTGCACAGTTCCCTCTCTCTTCTTCCATTCCTGCTTTAATAGACTCACGCATTCCTGACACTGATAACAAGTACAAGGTTTCTTGAATTGCGTTCCAATCACTTTCAGAAAGTAGTAATGCGTTGTTTCGCTTACTAGTAATTAAAACGGGGTCGTGAGATTCAGCTGCTTCTTCTATTACCCGATACAAGTTAGCCCTAGCTTCGGTTGCCGATAATGTACTCATAACATTTCCTCCAAAGAGCTTCTAACGTACGTCCAAGCGTACAGCGAGTTAAATTTTTACTAGTGAGAATAATGGGGCCAGAGTTGCAACTCTGACCCCATTATTCTTTAGGCACAAAAAAAGGGGCCTGAGTTTTCACTCAGGCCCCTTTTTCTAATCGAGTATTAATTACTCTTCAGTTGCTTCTACTGCTTCTTCTTCAGCTTCTACAACTGGACGGTCAACTAGCTCAACATATGCCATTGGGGCATTGTCGCCAGCACGGAAACCGCATTTAAGAATGCGAGTGTAACCGCCTGGACGAGCTTCGTAACGAGGACCAAGCTCGTTGAATAGTTTACCTACAACCTCTTTGTCACCAGTGCGGGCGAAAGCTAAACGGCGGTTTGCAACGCTGTCTTCTTTAGCCATAGTGATTAGAGGCTCGATTACGCGACGTAATTCTTTCGCTTTTGGTAACGTAGTTTTGATCACTTCGTGCTTGACCAAAGAACCGGCCATGTTTTTGAACATAGCTTGACGATGGCTGCTGTTGCGATTCAACTGACGACCACTCTTACGATGGCGCATAGTTTTATCCTTCTCTACAAATCAGTTTGATAAAAACCTGATTAATCTTTTTCAGCGATGCTCTCTGGCGGCCAGTTTTCTAGGCGCATACCTAGAGAAAGACCACGAGATGCTAGAACATCTTTGATTTCAGTTAGCGATTTCTTACCAAGGTTTGGCGTTTTAAGTAGCTCAACCTCAGTGCGCTGTACCAGGTCACCAATGTACTGGATAGCTTCTGCTTTCAAACAGTTTGCAGAACGTACTGTCAGCTCTAGGTCATCTACTGGACGAAGCAGAATCGGATCGAATTCTGGCTTCTCTTCTTTCGCTTCAGGCTCAGACACATCACGTAGGTCTACGAATGCATCTAGCTGTTCAGCTAGGATAGTAGCAGAACGGCGGATCGCTTCTTCAGGATCCAAAGTACCGTTCGTCTCCATGTCGATGATTAGTTTGTCTAGGTCTGTGCGTTGTTCAACACGAGCAGACTCTACACTGTAAGCAATACGTTCAACTGGGCTGTATGAAGCGTCTACTAACAAACGACCAATTGGACGATCATCTTCTTCAGAGGAGCGACGGGTAGAAGCTGGTACATAACCGCGACCCATTTCTACTTTAATGCGCATGCTGATTTCAGCTTCGCCAGTTAAAGTACAAATAACGTGGTCAGGGTTTGTAATTTCTACGTCGCCATCATGCTGAATATCACCAGCAACAACAGGGCCAGCGCCAGATTTCACTAGAGTTAGGGTTGCCTCAGTTTTACCTTCAAGGCGAACCGCTAAACCTTTAAGATTTAGCAAGATTTCAATTACGTCTTCCTGAACACCTTCTTTGGTGCTGTACTCGTGAAGAACGCCGTCAATTTCTACCTCGGTAACTGCACATCCTGGCATAGATGACAGTAAAATACGACGTAGGGCGTTACCTAGAGTATGGCCAAAGCCGCGCTCTAGTGGTTCCAAAGTTACTTTGGCACGAGTAGGAGAAACGTTTTCGATCTCAACTAATCTCGGTTTTAGGAATTCAGTCACAGAACCCACAATGCTTCCTCTTTAGTTAGCTTTACTTAGAGTAAAGTTCGACGATCAACTGTTCGTTAATTTCCGCAGACAGGTCAGTTCTTTCAGGAACGCGCTTGAAAGTGCCTTCCATTTTGCTGCTGTCTACTTCAATCCAGGTTGGCTTCTCACGTTGGTCAGCCAGTTCCAAAGCAGCAACGATACGCGCTTGCTTCTTAGCCTTTTCACGAACAGAAACCACGTCTTCGGCAGAAACGTTAAACGATGGGATGTTCACAACTTGACCATTTACCATGATCGCCTTGTGGCTAACTAGCTGACGTGCTTCAGCACGAGTGCTAGCGAAACCCATACGGTAAACTACGTTATCAAGACGCTGTTCTAAAAGCTGTAGCAAGTTTTCACCTGTGTTGCCTTTTAGACGTGCAGCTTCTTTATAGTAGTTGCGGAATTGCTTTTCCAGAACGCCGTACATACGACGAACTTTTTGTTTTTCACGCAGCTGAACACCGTAGTCAGACAGACGGCCACGACGGGCACCGTGCTGACCAGGCGCTGTATCGATTTTACATTTAGAATCGATTGCGCGAACGCCGCTTTTTAGGAACAGGTCAGTTCCTTCGCGACGGCTAAGTTTGAGTTTTGGACCCAAATATCTTGCCATGATCTTTCTCCAACTGTCCGTCGATTAAACGCGACGTTTTTTCGGTGGACGACAACCGTTGTGAGGAATAGGGGTCACATCGGTAATGTTTGTGATCTTATAACCTGTAGCGTTAAGAGCACGGATCGCAGACTCACGGCCTGGACCTGGACCTTTAACGAAAACTTCAAGGTTCTTAAGACCGTATTCTTGTGCAGCAACACCTGCACGCTCAGCAGCTACCTGTGCAGCAAATGGGGTAGATTTACGTGAACCACGGAAACCTGAACCACCAGATGTCGCCCATGCTAGTGCATTGCCTGAACGGTCTGTAATAGTCACAATTGTGTTGTTGAAAGACGCATGGATATGAGCCATACCGTCTGCAACCTGACGTTTAGCGCGCTTACGCGTGCTACGAGCTGGTGCTTTAGCCATAACTTACTCCCCGTTTACTTCTTAATTGGCTTACGAGGACCTTTACGGGTACGCGCATTAGTTTTAGTGCGCTGACCACGTAGAGGCAAGCTACGACGGTGGCGAATACCACGGAAGCAACCCAGGTCCATCAAACGTTTGATGCTCATAGAGACTTCACGGCGTAGATCACCTTCAACGGTGAATTTAGCCACTTCGTCACGAAGCTTATCAATAGTAGCTTCGTCTAGCTCTTTGATTTTTGTATTTTCTGCAACACCAGCACCCGCACAAATGCTTTTCGCACGTGTGGGACCAACGCCATAGATCGCTTGGATAGCGATTACAGCATGCTTGTGCTCAGGAATGTTAATGCCAGCGATACGGGCCATTAACAGCACTCCTCTTGTTTATTTGTCGACGACCTAAAAAGCCCGATAGGATACTTACCCGTCGACTAAATTGCAAATTAAGGTTCAAAATACTTTAAAACAAAACTAGCAGAACCAGACAAGTACTATCTAGGTTCTGCTTACTTAGCTTTGCGAATATCTTGTTCCGCTTAGATTAGCCCTGACGCTGCTTATGCTTTGGGTCAGAACTGCAAATTACACGCACAACACCGTTGCGCTTGATAACTTTACAGTTACGGCAAATCTTTTTTACTGATGCACGAACTTTCATTACATCTTTCCCCTTTCTATCAATATTAAGGGGCTAACTTATCGGCCGTAGCCTTTAAGGTTAGCTTTCTTCAGCACAGACTCATATTGACTAGACATCAAATGTGTCTGTACTTGTGCCATAAAGTCCATGATAACTACTACGATAATGAGAAGCGACGTACCACCGAAGTAGAACGGCACATTCCAAGCAATTAGCATGAATTCAGGCACTAAACAAATAAAGGTTATGTACAGTGCGCCAGCCAGTGTAAGGCGAGTCATTACCTTGTCAATATATCGTGACGTTTGCTCACCCGGGCGGATGCCTGGGATGAACGCACCAGATTTCTTCAAGTTATCTGCTGTATCACGCGGGTTGAAAACCAACGCCGTGTAGAAGAAGCAGAAGAAGATAATCGCAGCTGCATATAACATCACGTACAGCGGTTGACCAGGAGATAGCATAAGCGCTACATCTTGCAACCACGCTGTTGATTCATTCTGTCCGAACCATCCTGCGATGGTACCCGGGAACAGAATTATGCTAGAAGCAAAGATTGGTGGAATTACACCAGCAATGTTGACTTTTAGCGGTAAATGGGTGCTTTGCGCAGCAAAAACCTGACGGCCTTGCTGACGTTTCGCGTAGTTTACCACAATTCTGCGCTGTCCGCGCTCTACAAATACAACTAGGTATGTAAGAGCGATAACAATCACGCCAATCAACAGTAGGAACAACAAGTTAATGTCGCCCTGCCTTGCTTGTTCCGCAGTCTGACCTATCGCTGTTGGCAGACCGGCAACAATACCAGCAAAAATCAATATAGAGATACCGTTACCAATACCTCGTTCGGTAATTTGCTCACCCAACCACATAAGGAACATAGTTCCTGTGACTAGGCTCACTACTGCCGTAAAGTAGAATCCGAAGCCAGGGTTTATCACCAATCCATTAATCAGGTTAGGCAAACCAGTCGAAATTCCAATTGATTGGAAGATAGCCAATACAAGCGTTAGATAACGCGTGTACTGACTAATTTTACGACGGCCTGCTTCGCCTTCTTTTTTAAGCTCCACCATCGGTGGGTGAACCACCGAGAGCAACTGCATGATAATGGATGCAGTAATGTATGGCATAATGCCCAAAGCCAGAACGGATGCACGCTCAAGCGCACCACCAGAGAACATGTTAAACATTTCTACAATGGTGCCTTTTTGTTGCTCGAACAAGTCAGCAAGTACAGCTGGATCGATGCCAGGGATAGGAACGTAAGAACCTAGTCTGAATACAACAATCGCACCAAGTACGAACAACAATCTTGCCTTAAGCTCACTCAAGCCGCTTTTAGCGCCTGAATCCAATCCTGGTTTAGCCATCTAGCTTATTCCTCTACTTTACCGCCAGCAGCTTCAATCGCTTCTTTAGCGCCTTTAGTAACCTTTAACCCGCTTACTGTAACAGCGCGTGAAACTTCACCGCTCTTAACAACTTTAACGAACTGGATTTCTTTCTTAACGATACCAGCTGCTTTTAAAGTCTCAAGAGACGCAGTATCACCATCAACCTTCGCGATTTCAGCAAGAGTTACTTGATCAGTAACAAAGCTCTTGCGTGAAGTGAAACCGAACTTAGGAAGACGACGCTGGATAGGCATCTGACCACCTTCGAATCCTGGCTTAACGCGGCCACCTGAACGGCTTTTTTGACCTTTGTGACCGTGGCCACTCGTTTTACCAAGACCTGAGCCGATACCACGACCAGAACGCTTACCAGTAGGCTTTGAACCTTCGGCTGGAGAAATTGTATTTAAACGCATGTCTTACTCCTCCACTATCTCAACCATGTAATATACACGGTTGATCATGCCACGAACGGCTGGGGTATCTTCCAGTTCACGAACATGGTTGATTTTACGAAGGCCTAAACCTTTAAGCGTAGCTTTGTGCTTTGGCAGACGGCCAATTGCACTTTTAGTTTGCTTTACTTTAATCGTTGCCATGTCTGATTACCCCAAAATTTCTTCTACAGACAATCCACGCTTCGCAGCAACTTTCGCCGGGCTGTTCATTTCTGTCAGCGCGTTGATTGTTGCACGTACAACGTTGATTGGGTTTGTAGAGCCGTAACATTTTGAAAGTACGTTTTGTACACCAGCTACTTCAAGTACTGCACGCATCGCACCACCGGCAATAATACCGGTACCTTCAGATGCTGGCTGCATGTAAACTTTAGAGCCAGAGTGACGACCTTTAATCGGGTGCTGTAACGTGTGACCGTTAAGGTCTACGTCAACCATGTTGCGACGTGCCTTTTCCATTGCTTTTTGGATTGCAGCAGGTACTTCACGTGCCTTACCGTAACCAAAACCAACGCGACCGTTACCGTCACCCACTACTGTCAATGCAGTGAAACTAAAGATACGACCACCTTTAACCACTTTAGATACGCGGTTTACGGCGATCAATTTCTCTAGAAATTCACCATTTTGAACGTCTTGTTTAGCCATTATAAACTCCTAGAACTGAAGACCAGCTTCGCGAGCTGCATCAGCTAATGCTTTAACGCGACCGTGGTATTGGAAACCACTGCGATCGAAAGCCACTGTTTTAATGCCTTTCTCAAGCGCGCGCTCTGCGATTGCTTTACCGACTACCGTCGCTGCTTCAGCGTTACCTGTAGACTTAAGATCTTTTGCAAGATCTTTCTCAACAGTTGAAGCCGCTGCCAACACTTCAGAACCGCATGGAGCGATTAGCTGAGCGTAGATGTGGCGAGGTGTACGGTTAACTACCAAGCGATGCGCGGCCAGTTCACGAATTTTTGCTCGTGCGCGAGTAGCGCGACGAATGCGAGCTGTTTTCTTATCCATCGTATCACCCACCTACTTTTTCTTAGCTTCTTTACGACGTACGTGTTCGTCAGCGTAACGTACACCTTTACCTTTGTAAGGCTCTGGTGGACGGTAACCACGAATGTTCGCCGCAACCTGACCAACCACCTGCTTATCGGCGCCTTTAACGACGATTTCAGTTTGGCTAGGAGTTTCAACCGTAATGCCTTCAGGCATTTCGTATGCTACAGGGTGAGAGAAACCTAGTGTAAGGTTTAGTTTGTTACCTTGTGCTTGTGCACGGTAACCAACACCTAACAACTGAAGTTTTTTCTCAAAACCTTCTGAAACACCTTGAACCATTGCGTTAAGGATAGAGCGCGCAGTACCAGCCTGTGCCCAACCGTCAACAAAGCCTTCACGTGGAAGTGCTTTAAGTTGGTTCTCTTCCTGTGCAACTTCTACAGCGTCGTTGAAAACGCGGGTCAAAGTGCCTTTACTACCTTTAACAGTAACTTCTTGACCAGAGATAGAAACTTCTACACCTGATACAACGTCTACTGGGGCTTTTGCTATACGTGACATTTCAACTCCTCCGTTATGCTACATAACCGATGATCTCACCGCCCATGCCAGCGTTACGCGCTGCACGGTCAGTCATCACACCTTTAGAAGTCGACACGATAGCTACGCCTAAACCACCCATAACCTTTGGAAGCTCATCTTTTTTCTTATAGATGCGCAGACCAGGACGGCTTACACGTTCGATAGTGTCAATTACTTGCTTGCCTTCGAAGTACTTAAGCGTAACTTCTAAAACAGGCTTAACGTCACCAGAAGCAGCGAAGTCAGTGATATAACCTTCAGCTTTCAATACTTCACAGATTGCAACGCGAAGTTTTGAAGAAGGCATAGTCACAGAAACTTTCTGTGCCATCTGGCCGTTACGGATGCGGGTAAACATATCCGCGATAGGATCTTGCATGCTCATTATCAGCTACTCCTTACCAGCTGGCTTTCTTAAGGCCAGGGACTTCACCGCGCATCGCTGCTTCGCGAAGCTTAATACGGCTAAGACCGAATTTGCGTAGGTAACCATGTGGACGACCAGTTACACGGCAACGGTTACGTTGACGTGAAGAACTAGAGTCACGTGGCAGTTGTTGTAGCTTCAGAACAGCGTCCCAACGCTCTTCTTCAGAAACGTTAACATCGCTGATAATCGCTTTAAGTGCGGCGCGCTTCTCAGCATACTTAGCTACTAGCTTAGTACGCTTAGCTTCGCGTGCCTTCATTGATTCTTTTGCCATAACCCTACACCCCTACTTTTTGAATGGGAAGTTAAACGCGTCCAGCAGAGCACGTGCTTCGTCATTTGTATTCGCACTGGTAGTGATAGTGATATCCATACCGCGAACCTTATCCACTTTATCGAAATCGATTTCAGGGAAAATGATTTGCTCACGCACGCCCATGCTGTAGTTACCACGTCCGTCGAATGATTTAGGATTCAAACCACGGAAGTCGCGAACACGTGGAATAGCGATTGAAATCAAACGCTCTAGGAATTCCCACATACGCTCGCCGCGTAGGGTTACTTTACAGCCAATCGGATAACCTTCACGGATTTTAAAACCCGCTACTGATTTTCTAGCAACTGTAACAACAGGCTTCTGACCGGCGATAGCCGTCATGTCAGCTTGAGCATTCTCAAGTACCTTTTTGTCAGCAACTGCTTCACCTAAACCCATGTTTAGAGTGATTTTTTCAATCCGAGGGACTTGCATGACGCTTTTGTATCCGAACTGCTTAGCAAGTTCAGCTACTACTGTTTCTTTATAGAAATCATGCAGTTTCGCCATCGTACTCTCCAATATAATTAAACAAGTTCGCCGTTAGACTTGAAGAAACGTACTTTCTTCTCATCTTCGAAACGGAAACCAACGCGATCTGCTTTGCCCGTTGCCGGGTTAACAATCGCAACATTAGAAACGTGAATAGAAGCTTCTTTCTCAACGATGCCACCAGCTACGCCCAGTTGTGGGTTTGGCTTAGTGTGCTTCTTAACGAGATTAACGCCTTCTACAATTACACGGTTATCAGCAATAAGCACTTTAAGGACTTTGCCTTGTTTGCCTTTGTCTTTACCCGCTAATACGACTACTTCATCATCACGACGAATTTTATTAGCCATTATCGTGACTCCTTATAGTACCTCTGGGGCCAATGAGATGATTTTCATGAAGTTTTCACTTCTCAACTCACGGGTAACCGGGCCAAAGATACGCGTACCAATTGGTTGCTTGTTAGCATTAAGCATAACAGCCGCGTTACCGTCAAAACGAATGGTAGAACCATCTGCACGACGAACGCCTTTTCTAGTACGCACCACCACTGCATTCAGTACGTCACCTTTTTTAACTTTACCGCGAGGAATTGCTTCCTTAACAGTAACTTTGATGATGTCACCGATACCTGCATAACGGCGATGCGAGCCACCAAGAACCTTAATACACTGAACCCTGCGAGCGCCGCTGTTGTCTGCAACGTCCAGGTTAGTTTGCATTTGGATCATGTTAGTGCTCCGCTCTTAAAATTAAGACTCTCCCGAGTCGTTAGTGCTGCTAAAAACAACTGGATGTCGTTGCTTTTATGTACATACCCCCATAAAAAGGGCGCGAAATAATAACAGAAAACATTTGGAAGTGATAGCGGTAAATTGAATTATTTTTAAACTATGTGAGCAATAAAAAAGCCCCGACTAAAAGTCGGGGCTGATAACCACGTCATAGGTTATCAAGCAGGATCTTTTAGGCGATTTTCATTACTTACAAGCTGCTTACTCAAGTGCCTGTAAAGGCACTCTTTCAACCGGCTTACACCAACAGGTTTTGATATGAAGTCATCCATGCCGGATTTCAAGCATTTTTCTTTGTCGCCGGTTAACGCATTTGCGGTTAATGCAATTATTGGGATGTCCCGTGCCTTGTCTCCCATTGACCTAATTAGCTTCGTCGCCTCTAACCCATCCATTACAGGCATATGGCAGTCCATCAAAATGATTGTGTAGGGTGACTTTCCTTTTAATGCGTCTTTAACTTTTTCTACTGCCTCTTCACCGTTTTCTGCTAAATCGGCGGTAATGCCTATCTCTTTTAGTTGCTCTTTAATGACAAGCTGATTTATTTCATTGTCTTCAACTATTAGTGCTTTAAACGCGCTCAGTTCCTGTTTAGAAGGGATATAAACAGCATTATGGCCACATGCTTTTTCGGCTACGGTGCCTGCGTTAGCATCGTCTAGCATGAGGGTTACGATAAATCGCGCCCCCACGCCTAAATCGCTGCACACCTCAATTTTACCACCGTAATGCTTCACTATTTGACTGACTATAGACAACCCTAAGCCTGTGCCACCATATCTTCGCTGCGTCGAGTTTTCTGCTTGAACGAACGGCGAGAAAATGAGCTTTTGCTGTTGCTCGCTAATTCCGATCCCTGAATCAGTCACGATTAGTTTTACTCTGAACCGCCCTTTTCCGTATCGGGTGCTTTTAGTTTCAACCGTTACCTTCCCCTCTTTTGTGAATTTAATGGCGTTATTCAATAGGTTAATCAGAATTTGCCCAATTCTTAGTTTGTCAGCTATGAAGGTTTTGCCCTCAACCCCCTTTGTGCTTACTGAAAGTTCAATACCTTTCTCGTGAGCTAGCCGCGTGAACATCGGCACTTGCTCTTCTATGGTGTCAGCAAGGTTGGTGGGCGATTCTTCAAACGACATGTTGCCAGAGTCGATTTTAGAAAAATCCAATATATCATTCACGATGTTGAGTAATGAATCTGCACTTTTCATAGCAATAGAGGCATGTTCTAGCTGGGTAGAATTTAGCGAGGAACTAATAAGTGCTTCAAGCATGCCCTGTACCCCATGAATTGGTGTTCTTATTTCATGGCTCATATTCGCAAGGAACTCACTTCGTGCTTTCAAGGCGCTTTCTGCCATATCCGTTTTTTGCTGCAGCATTGCCTTGTCCATGTGAAGCTGCGTAATATCAACTGTAGCACCAATTACCTTAACGCAACGGTCATTTTCCATGACCGGATGAGCGCGGCTTTGTAACCAACGGGTTTCTCCCGCATCGGTGCGAACTTCAAGTTCATAGGAAAAATCTTCGCCGGTTTTTATCATCTGATTGAACTGGGCGACGTATTTATTCCGCTGGTCTTCATCAACCACGAATTTGATCACGTCTTCTGGCTTTACTACTTTTTCACCGTGCACATGCAGCATTCGCTTCAGTGCACCAGACCAAATCAATGCTCCGGTATCAATATTTAATTCCCATGTACCTACACCGGCAAGGTTAGTCACTTGGTGTAATAACGAGTTTCTCTCTTCTAATATCGCTTTTTGCGCATTGAGATTACTTATCGCTTGTTGACGCTCTAATTCGTTGCCTATCCACGAAGCAAGCAAAAGTAAATAATCCATCTCTAATGGCGTAAAGGGTGTGTCCCGTGGACCGAGAGATGAGAAGTTTACTGTACCGAAAAATTCACCATGTACTCGCACTGGTGAAGCGAGATAACTCTTTAATGTGTATTTTTCAAAACACGGATGCGAGGCACCTGGCGCAGTATCTATATTGTGATAAGCGACAACAGCATCGCTGTTCACCACGTCTGCACAGTAAGTGTCTGGTAATGCGAAGGTCGTATTTAATGGTATGTCGTTGTCGGGCGTAATAACGCTAAGCACACGGTAATTATCGCCTTGAATGTTACTTACAATCCCTGTTTCCAACCCGAGTATTTCCGTACCTATGCTTAGCAAGCTCTCGAGCTTTTTATCAAATGAAAGTGCTTTGTCATTTGATATGGTTTGTAGATCTTTAATGATACTCATGAGGATTTTCGCCCTCCCGGACAGCAAGTAAAAAGGCCAACGTTTTTAGCGTTGACCTTTTAAACTTACGTGAAATATACGCAGATGAAAGTTTTCACCCTTATCAATTAGTATAATAAATGTACTAACCGATTAATAAAGCACGTTAATTTCATATCCCGTTGGCGTATCCGCTGGCTCAACAGTAACTATATAGTTTTCTTCCTCTGTAAAGCCAAACAGCGCGGTTCTATCAAGCAGCACCTGCTCCTCGTTGTCATCTTCGTATACGGCAATCACTTCATAATAGTCTGATGGCAGCACTTCACTGGTACTTTCAGCAAATTCAAGATTCTGTATATCGTACTCAGCAGTATCAATGGTTTCGTCATTTCTTACCAAGTAGAAGTCTACGTCATCAAAGTCGCTAACTAAGTTGATGAAGTTTACTGTCTTATCGTAGGCCTGAGGCAAACCACTTTCTACAAAGGTTGCTGCGCCTAATTTATTGTTGGTGTTGTAGATAAGAATAGCCTTACTCTCACCCTGATTAAGCGTAATTAGCTTGTTGCTCAGTGACGTTACTGTACCTGATGGGTCTGTTACGGTAACGCGATAATCGCCATAGCGGATAGTACTAAACTCAGACAACTCGCCCGCCGCGAGTGTAAAACTGACGTCCTCTTCATCAGTGTTTCCACCAAAGGTAACCTGAAGCTCTGCATCCAGATTCGTAGAATTGTAAATACGATACTGTGAATCTGCTTCTACATCTGTAAGCGCCGTAACTGATGAAGAGTTAAGAATAGTGTCTACAACTAGCCCTTCTTGAATGGCGCCACTGACATCGCGCAGTGTCATTAGATACTCAGTTTCGTATACAAAATCGATGGTTTGTGATTCAAAGACAACATCGTCACTTCCTGGTTCGGTCAAATAAATCGTGTACTCGCCCTCATCAAAGTATTCACTGTCATCATCTGCATCCCAGAAGTCAAATTCAATCATGTCGCCCGTTGTAACCGTGCCAAGGAAGTTGGCTGCTTCAAACGGGTCGCCAGACTCACTCATGTAGAAATCATAAGAAGATTCATCTACTGCTACCGACAAAGCGAATAGGCGGAAGTGATCTTCCAATGTTTCGCGCTTATAAGAATAGGTGGTAAAAACAGGGTTACTAAAGTCACCACTCATAACAACAATGGTCTTATAACCGGTTTTTAAGTTAACGGTAATCTCGTCAATAAATACTTCTTGGTCGTCTGAATCAGTTCGAATGAACTCGAGTTCTAATTCTCCATCATCCATAGAGTACATTGACGTAGTGTCACCAAATTGAGCAGAGCCAAAGCTATCGCCATCAACTTCACGCATTTCTACATTAGCACCGTTAGGCGAAGCGTTGTAAAACTGAATGTAAGCATACGAATAATCTGAGCTACTGCTGCCTGAGCCACCGCAAGCGGTAAGCCCAAGCAGTGCAATAAGCCCAATTGCCGCTGCTTGGAACCATGTTCCACGAAGCAAAGATTGAGAGGTCAATTGCATAAATTGAATGTCCTTTGAAGTTGTTCTTGGTTGGATAAAGCCTGCGTTAAAGCAAATAGGCACATGTAAAGAGTGCTGTTCTTGGCACGCACAATACAGCGATATGGCTATGTGAATAGGGCTTAGTTCGCAGCTTTACGTCAACTTTGCAAAGCTGACCTTTCTTTATGGAAACTTGACATTCAAGCTACGAAAAATGCTGGTAAAAGGCATAGGTGTGCGAATAAACGTAAGCAAACCGCGCACAAAACTGAAACAAAAAAAAGCCTGCATAAGCAGGCTTTAACTGTGTCTTAGGGAGACGGGATTACTTACTCATACGAGTATGATAGCGTCACACCGCTGTATGACGAATAAGCGCGAATACCAATGTGCCACGTGCCTGACGCTGGCGCGTCGAATGTACATACTTCGCTGTTGCCATTTTGATAAGGACGACAATCATAGCTATTCGTTTCTGGCTGTGAGCCAAACTTCACATAAAGGTCTGCGTCGCCTGAGCCACCAGCAGTACTAATGGTCATTTGCGTTACGCCCTCTGGAATAGTCCATGTGTAACGATCCCAGTTACCACGAGAACCTGAAAGACCAGTTAGCTGACCTGATACTGGCTCTACACCAGGCTCAGAACCGCCACCGCCACCAGTACCGCCACCGGCACAACCGTTGGTGTTAAGGTAGTTGTAGGCATCAGCAAGCTGCATTAAGCCATAACCGTAGAAGTTATCACGCCCCGCACTGCCTTTATCTTCTGCCGTTGCATTAAGTGCACTACGAATTTGGTTATTTGAACACTGCGGGAAGTAGCTCCATACCAGCGCTGCACCACCAGCAACGTGCGGAGTAGCCATTGAGGTACCGCTTAGCGATGCATAGGTGTTAGTAGGATAAGTAGACTGAACTGCACTGCCTGGCGCGGCAATTTCAACCTGATCGTTATATTGGCTGTAGCTTGCACGGTTTTCGCTTGAATCTACCGCTGCTACTGACATTACTGCATCATATGAAGCAGGGTAAGACTTCGCACTGTTACCATCGTTACCTGCCGCCGCAACTAACAACATGCCTGCATCTGTGAAGCTCTGCATTGCATTTCGCTCGGTAGTTGACGAACTGCCGCCACCTAAGCTCATGTTAACTACGTTTGAGCCGGCATCCTGACATTGGGTGATAGCATCGATTAGGTCAGATGCGTAAGTCCATTGGCCATTGTCGTTGAAGATTTTAACGATATGCATATCTACGCCAGGATACACACCAACTACACCTTCGTTATTATCGTATGCTGCAATGGTTCCCGCTACGTGGGTACCGTGACCGTTACCATCGTTATACCAGTTACCTACAGCACTATTATTTGCCTGACCTGTAACGCCATCGTTTGTTCCAGGCAAATCTGGGTGACCCAGGTTGTAACCTGTATCGATGATACATACTTTGCGAGCCGTAGTATCTGACTGTGCAAATTGATTAGCCTGAACCATGGTGTAGCCGTAAGGCGTGGTCTGCGCCATAGGCTTACGACGAACGTCCACTTCAATACTTTCTACGTTTGGATTTTTACGAAGCTTGTTCAGCGCTGACTTACTCATTGTAGCCGCTACCATTTTATGCTTCTTAAGCTCTTTCTTAATTGCACCACCTGCTTTTCTTACTTCTGATTTAGCAGACGCGATATCGAAAGGCTTTTTACCTTTTACTTTGGCACTTGAGATTTGACCTTTACCTTTTAATGCACTCACTTCAACCGTTTCACTGGTCATCTCATCTTTGAACTTGATGATGTAACGCTCTTGGTCAGTGGTGACAAGACGATCGACAGTCAATCGCTTACCTAGTGCTTGTTTTAGGGTTTGAGGCTTTTCTTTAACTTTTACCAGACCTTCGCCTGCTGCCATTGCAGAATTACCCATTAAGCCAAGTGATACAGCTAGAGCAGCTGCTGTTAGACATGTGTGTTTCTTATTTAATTTTAAGTTCAAAATTTATTTCCTGTTTTATCTGTCTTATTAACTTCAACACTGTTTTATTCCGTGCTTTGGAAGCTATTTGTTATTAAATGACATACAGGTATAACCATTACCTCATACGAAAAGCTCATCCATGACAACCGACGCAACTGCGTTGCAACGACCTACCCGTTTGTCAGGTATGCAAATAAACGGTATTACCAATTATTTACAGAGCTCATATTAGGCGGCGAATCAGGCTGTTGAGTATGTTGCCTTAACCCTGGTGAGCATTTTTAATACCTTTAAAAATGCACAAAAAAACAACACAACTTATGAAGAGCGCGCCATATGTGTATTACGAGCAGATTCATGGTAGGAATAAAAAACTATAATTAACATTAATTTCACAAATTCAAATGTAACAAAATATTAAACTCTTTATAAGTTTTACTTAAATATAAAAAAAGCGTGTACCCAAAGGTACACGCTTTTTTAAAAACCAATTGAAAACTCATTAGAGGCTCAATTCTAGCAACTTAGCCTCATAAACTGCGCTGTCTTACGATCTCGTATAAGCACACGCCGGTTGCTACCGACACGTTTAAACTTGTCACACTGCCAGCCATAGGGAGCTTCACTAACTCATCGCACGTTTCTTTGGTAAGTCTACGCATGCCCTTACCTTCAGCCCCCATTACTAATGCAGTTGGGCCTTTCAGGTCTACATCATAAAGGGTTTTATCGGTTTCACCGGCTGTGCCGACGATCCAAAGGCCTTTATCTTGAAGGTGCTTCAAGGTTCTGGCCAGGTTCGTGATTTGAATAAGTGGAACCACTTCAGCTGCACCACAGGCCACCTTTCTTACTGTGCCGTTTAAGCTTGCTGATTTATCCTTCGGTACTACTACCGCGTGTACCCCTGCTCCATCTGCAGTACGCAAGCACGCACCTAAATTATGCGGGTCGGTAACACCGTCTAGTACCAAAATTAAAGGCTGCGTTTCGCTTTCTAAAATTTTGTCTAAGTCAGCTTCATCTAGCACGCGGGCTGGTTTTGCTCTTGCTACCACACCTTGGTGTTGCTCACCGCTTACTTTGTCATCTAGCGCTTTGCGCTGACAAAACTGAACGGAAATACCGAAACGACGGGCTTGGTTAACAATGTTGGTTAGGCGCTCGTCATTGCGACCTTTTAACACTAACACTTCCATTACACGCTCGGGTTCTTTTTCAAGTACCGATTGCATGGCATGTAAACCGTATAACCATTCTTGCTGCGCCATTTAACGCTTACCTCTTTTATTCAATGACAGTGTTTTGCCGCTACTACCGCCTTTGGCGCTGCCGCGACTTGACGATTTTCCACCGCTACGACTAGACGAGCTTGAGCCGCCTTTGCCTTTGTTCCCTTTTTTATCAGAACGCGAGCCTTTATCAGAGCGTGATTTGTTATCAAAACGAGTAGGTTTATCTGAAGCCTTTTTCGCAGACCTCACTTTTACCTTCTTACCCTTAGTGCCGCGCAGCATAGACTTATCGAGTAATAAATCAATCTTTCTTTCATCAAGGTTGACCGCTGCTACGGTTACTTCAACCGTATCACCCAATCTGAACTGGCGATGGCCCGACTCACCAACCAGCGCTTGTTTTACATCGTCATAGTGATAATAGTCATCATCTAGCGATGTAATGTGTACTAGGCCGTCGATGTGATATTCGGTAAGACGTATAAATAAACCAAAGTTAGTGACCGAGCTGACCACACCTTCAAAGGTGTCGCCGACGTGGTCGAGCATAAACTCGCACTTAAGCCAGTCAGCCACGTCACGGGTGGCATCATCGGCGCGGCGCTCTGTCATTGAACACTGCTCGCCTAACTGTTCAATTTCTTCAACGGTGTAGTTTTTCGCGCCACTGACAGCTTTTTTGCCCTGCTGTTTAGCAATAATGCCTTTTAGCGCACGGTGCACGACCAAATCTGGGTAGCGACGGATAGGTGACGTGAAGTGCGCGTAAGCTTCTAGCGCCAACCCAAAGTGACCTACGTTGTCACCATCGTAAACCGCTTGCTTCATTGAGCGCAGCAGCATGGTTTGAATTAGTTCTTCGTCCACTCGACCGCGGGTTTTAAGCACCACATCGGTGAATGCGGCAGGCTCCGCGTCTTCAACTATGCGATGAGGAATACCGATTTCACTTAAGTAACTGGTAAATGCGGTAAGCCTGTCGGCGTCTGGTTTGTCGTGCACACGGTATAGCGCTGGCGCCTCATGCTTTTCAAGCATAAGAGCCGCACTCACGTTTGCCATGATCATGCACTCTTCAATAAGCTTGTGCGCGTCGTTACGCACCAATGGCACAATATTTTCAATCTTTCGCTGGGCGTTGAATACGAACTTCACTTCTTGGGTTTCAAACTCAATGGCTCCGCGCTTGGCACGGGCTTTTTTAAGCGCGCGGTACAAGTCGTGAAGATTGCGTAGATGAGGTACATGAGGCTCGTAACGCTGATGAAGTTCTTTGTCGCCCTGCAGAATATTCCACACTTTAGTGTAGGTTAAACGGGCGTGTGAGTTCATGACTGCTTCGTAAAACTGGAATTCTTCTAGTTTACCATTTGCACTGATGGTCATCTCACACACCATACATAGGCGATCGACTTCAGGGTTTAGTGAACACAAGCCGTTTGACAGTACTTCTGGCAACATTGGAATTACTTGGTCAGGGAAATAGACCGAGTTACCGCGCTGCTGCGCTTCATCATCAAGAGCTGAGCCTGTTCTTACATAGTGACTTACATCGGCAATAGCTACCCATAGCTGCCAGCCACCATCGTCGAGCGGTTCACAATATACCGCGTCGTCGAAGTCGCGGGCGTCTTCACCGTCAATGGTAACAAGCGGAAGCTGGCGCAAGTCTATGCGACCTTCTTTGGCTTCTTCGGGCACTTGGTCAGATAGCTTTTCCACTTGCTTGGTTACGCCTTTAGGCCACTGATGTGGAATATCAAACGTACGAAGTGCCATTTCTATTTCCATACCTGGCGCCATATGTTCACCAAGTACTTCAACAATTTTGCCCACCGGACTCATTTTACGGCGTGGACGCTGGGTAAGCTCTACCACAACCACCTGCCCCATTCGAGCACCGTGTGTGCTCTCTGGTGGAATAACAATTTCGTGCTGCAACCGGCTGTCATCTGGCACAACCATGCCAAAACCTTGTTCAACAAAGTAGCGGCCAACAATTGGTTCGCTGCGTGGCTCAATGACTTGCGTAACAAACGCTTCTTTTCTTCCGCGGCGATCGGTTCCGCTAATGCGCGCTTCTACCACATCGTCGTGAAGGAACAGGTTCATTTGCCCAGCACTGATAAATAAATCACCGCTCTTATCTTCAGGACGCAAAAAGCCGTAGCCATCACGGTGACCAATAATTCTGCCTTTAATGAGTTCATCACGGTTTTGGAGAATGTATTTTTTCTGCTTGGTAAATTGCACCTGACCTTCGCGCTCCATGGCACGTAGTCGGCGCTGAATTCCAATTCGCGCTTCTTCGTCGAAGGCGTTCACCAAGTTACAGATATCAAGAAACGACAACGGCTTGTCGTGCTCTTTTAATAAACTCATTAAATATTCGCGGCTGGCTACCGGATTTTCGTACTTCTCTTTCTCGCGCTGATAATGCGGATCATCACTCATGTATTTTAAATTTACCTTTCGTATTTTGTTCAACGTGTTTTCGTTTGTGGCTTAGTTCTTCAAAGCCCTGTAGAAAACATAAATATGATTGTTTAGACACACAAACCATTTTTGGTTCATGTGGTTATTTGCTGCACAGTATAACAGTATTTGCAGTAAAACATTGACTGTTATTATGGATTCTCAGCCTGACATCTCTATGTCACAAACACTCAGTATAAAAATGGGTTTTCGTTTTTGTTGCATGAGCGTTCAACAAAACAATGACATCACCGGATACCTTACAAACCTTATAAAGAGCAGGCATATGGATAGAAGATCGTTTATAAAGCTGTCGTCACTCGCAGGCGCGAGCGTAGCAGTGTCTACAGGGCTAGCAGGCTGTACTGTTAGCGCTTCAGCAAACAGCCAACCGCAAACCAACGCTACCTTTACCCATGGTGTGGCGAGTGGAGACCCATTAAAAGACGCCGTGATTATTTGGACGCGCGCCGTGCCCACAGCAAATTTGGGCTCAGGTTCGGGCTCAAAGTCAGCTTTAGCCAAGGCCGATATTTTATGGGAAATGGCAAGCGATGCGGATTTTGCCAATGTGATAAGTAGCGGTATTGTTGAAACCAAAGCAATCCATGATTTTACCGTAAAAGTGGATGTAGCAGGACTTAGTCCAGCTCGTCGTTATTTTTACCGTTTCAAAAGCGCTAATAATACAAGCCCTGTTGGAGAAACCCGTACGCTACCTGAGGTCGATGTGTCTAACGTCACGTTCGGCATATTTTCTTGTTCCAACTACCCCGCTGGCTTTTTCACGCCTTATATGGAAGCAGCGAAAGACGACAACATCGACTATGTATTGCACCTTGGTGACTACATTTATGAGTACGATGGTGAAGGTTACGCAACTGAGCACGCCAAGGAAATTGGCAGAACCTATGTGCCAGATAACGACACCGAGCTTTACACTCTCACTGACTATCGCAACCGCTACGCGCTATATCGTACGGATGAAGGCTTGCTGTCGTTACATCAAAATAAGCCATTTATTGTTGTGTGGGATGATCATGAAATTACTAACGACACCTACAAAGACGGTGCTGAGAATCACCAAGAGGATGAAGGAGATTTTTATGCCCGTCGTGCAGCGGCCGTACAAGCTTTTTATGAGTGGCTACCCATTCGCCCACCTTTTGGCACCGAGCGCATAGAAATTTATCGTCAGTTTACCTTTGGTAAACTTCTTGACTTATATATGCTCGACACCCGCGTTCTTGCCCGCGACAAACAGCTTGAATACGCCAACTATCGCGATGCTGAAACTAAAGCGTTTGATCAAGCACGCTTTATGAAAGACATCGGCAACCCTAACCGCGGTTTACTCGGTGAAACCCAACGCAACTGGCTACATTCGTCTATGCGGCAAAGCCAGGCTAAATGGCAGGTGTTAGGGCAACAGCTATTAATAGGCCGCATGCTTTTCCCTGTATCTATTTTTAACGGCGTTGAACGCAAAGCAATACCTGATCATGTACATAGGCTCGCGAATATCAAACGCAAACAAAAGCAAGGTGGTGCACTTAGTGAGCAAGAGCTTGCGCTTATCAATACCGTAATGCCTTACAACTTAGACGCATGGGATGGCTACCCTGTTGAGCGGGAACAGGTGCTGATGCAGCTTAAGTCCATCGGCAAGCCAGTTATTGCCCTTGCAGGTGATACACATAACGCTTGGCACAATAAATTAACCCTTAAAGACGGCACGGAGGTGGGAGTTGAACTTGCCACACCAGGCGTGACGTCACCCGGTATGGAACATTACCTAAGCATGGGGGATGAAAAAGCTAAAACCCTTGCAGACGACCTACCGCTTCTTATAGAAGATTTGCAGTACTGTAACCTCCACCAGCGCGGGTTCATGACTTTAACCGTTAGCCAAGATAGCGCAAAAGCAACGTGGCACTATGTTGATGTGATTTTGACCAAAGCAGGCAAAGTGGTTAATACGCATAGCTATGAGATAAACGCTTGATAAAGGCTATTTATTAAGACGGAATAAGCCGCATGCTTGCGGATTTACTTTATGAAGTCATTTTTTAATTAAATAAGTAAACGCGCTTAATTGAATGCGGCGCGTTTACTCCTTGCCAACCTTAAAACTCGTAATAAACACGCACACCAGCAATGCGTGGCATCCCGCGTACGAAGGTAGGAATACCCAATCCACCGCCCGTATTACCAGCATCAATCAAGAATTCTTTATCAAACAGGTTGTTCACGTAAAACTCATAGGCAAACTTGCTGTTGTCTTGAAGCAGCTTCACCGATACATCAGTCAGTGAGTAAGTATCTTGAGAAAGACCAGGGTAATTGCTGCTTTCAAAAAACACTTCTGACTGGAAACTGGTAAGCCAGTTAACATCAATGTCAAAACTGTCCATATTGAATACTTTGTTGATGTTTATCGCGCCGCTAACTTCTGGCGCTAAGCGGAACTTATTGCCACCGTATTGGAACTCAGATCCATCAGCAGTATTGTCTGCAAATTCAGCGTCAAGGAAACCAAGGCTTGCTGTTAGCGTCAGCGTCTCGCTGTAGTTATAGGTCGCCATGCCTTCAATACCCGACATGGTCGAGTCGCCTACCGTTACAGTAATAGACTGTAAGGTTTCTGCGTCGGTAAAGCTTTGCTGATAATCGCTGTATTCGTAGGTGAAAATGGCACCTGAGAACAGGAAGTTCGCGCTTTGGTATTTAATACCTAAATCGTAACTGTCTACTATTTCAGGTTTAGTCACATTAACGCCACCTGCATTAGCATCCACAACTGGTGAACGTCGTCCCCTAGCGTAGTTTGCGTATACGTTCCAGTTGTTATTAACATCATAGCTTACGGCAAAGCGCGGCAGGGTATCGTCAAAGTCGCGCTCGGCATCGAACGTAAATGCACCGTCTGCAGTAGTATAAGTATTACGGGTATAACGTGTTTCGTCGATATAGCGCACGCCAGCAGTAATGTTGATGTCGTCGGTAACAAAATACGACACCTCAGCAACATAAGACGCTATATCAAGTTCAGCTTCAAATATAAACGGCCCTTGTATCAGAATAGGCGGCAATGCAGGGTTAGAAATAGGAGAGCCATCTTCATTAAACAGTTGCGACACTAACATCGCACGCAGTGCTTCTATTTCTTCTAACGATGCGTCAGTAGCGATATTCTGATTTAGCGGAATGTTTGAGGTGGCCTCAAGCTGTGCTTTAACCGCATCGAAGGTACCACGTACAAATGGGTCGACCATCACATAGTAGGGCAAAATAGAATCGTCTTGAGTAATAGACGCACCTACAAACGCGGCCAATTTATCACCCGAGTCATACACTAAACGCATTGACGCACCTTTAAGCGTAGCATCGTTATCAAAGTAAGCATCTTGAATTCTAAGTGCTGATCCATCAGCATCGAAACCTTCGCTTACTTCTACATCTTTATAGTATGCGTCGGCATGCAGACTGAGCATTTGGTTGAAATCGTAGTTTACGGTTAAGTCATAAGCTTGAAGCGTTCGTTCAATGCCTAGTTCACTGCCTAAACTAAATTCGGCATCAGTAAAAGGGCTAGTATCTCCGCCATTGGGGGCGATAGAGCCTGATTTGAAGGCAATGCCCGGCTGGTCGTTATACTCCATGGCTGCGCGCGCAATGATTTCAAGCTGATCATAATTCGCTCGCCATGTTGCACGTAGTGCTTGTACTGAAACACCCTGAAGATCTTCGCTGTTGCACGGCACTTCTTCACCAAGATGGTTGTACATATTTGCATTACCGTAATAGGAGTCAGCGCTACAGGCATTGTTTTCTACAATGCCGTCCATTTCGCGATAAAGACCTGCTATACGAAAACTGTGGTTGTCGTTAATAGGCTGGTTATACATGAATTCAAGTTCTTGCCCTTGCTCTGAGTTATAGCCAACCTGTACCTTGCCTTCTTGTTCGAAGGTGGGAAGATTAGAATGAATACTCACCGCACCATTGGCTGCCGCCACACCAAACAAGGTTGGCTGGGGGCCTTTTAAAACCTCTACGCGCGCAATATCAAAAAGCGCGACGCTGGCTACCGTCTTTTTACTGATATCAAAGCCATCTTGATATACAGAGATGCGAGGCGTTGCCGACACCGAAGATACGTCGTCAGTCACGCCTCGAATATTAAAGGACGGTAAGCTTACAGCCTGCTCTTGAATTTGAACGTTAGGTAAAATACGAGAAAGCTCATCAAGTTCCATGATATTGGTGCGCTCTAAGAACTCGCTACCTATTACATCCATAGTAACAGGCACATCCATAACGGACTGCTCACGCATTTGTGCGGTTACCGTAATCTCTTCTATATAGTTATGTTCGTTTTCTGTGTCGGGCGCTACTTCTTGTGCAATTGCGGCGCTTGATAGCGCAAATGCAATTGTTGTGGCAAGCAGAGAGCGTGGATAAACCGTTCGTGGGTACAGAGGACGCATCAAATCATTCCTTTTGTGTGCTTATTGGGTGTTTTATGTATTTTTTAAACATTTCGCCGACAGATTGGCGACATTGCCTAGTGTTTAGAAATATCAAAGCCCAAAAATGTAGAACGCTTTTGAGACGGTTCGATGAACTATCCGTGACATGTCGGAGGCAATTTTATGACAAGTATTCTGTGCCCCGTTATAAAACCAAACAGAACTCAATTCTGTACAACAAAGTAGTGCAACCTCTATGCACAAAAGAACAATGTCAGTACAATATTTAAGTAGGATAGAAAGAACTTTTAAATAAAAAGCGAAACGGAGACTGCAATGAAAAAACTAATGATGGCTACTGCTATTGGCGCCGCGACCTTATTAAGCGCATGTAGTGCAGAGCACGGCACCACTCAGTGTACTACTGCGCCGGAAGCTGAATGGCAAAACCAAGATGCGTTTCAGGCTCAGCTGTTAGCGCAAGGCTACAAAATCAACGAATTTAAAGTGACAGGCGGTAACTGCTACGAAATCTACGGCTTCGATAAAGAAGAGAACAAAGTAGAGATTTACTTTAACCCTGTTGATGGCAGCATTGTTAAAAAAGAAATGCACTAAATTCTGTTTAGCAAACGGTTCATCGAACGCTTGCTTTAAAACTTGATAAAAACGCTGCAAACTATTGCAGCGTTTTTGTTTTACCCTGAGAAAGTCACGTAATGCACAAAGCTAAAGACACGGGTTCAGATATTTATGTTTGGGATTGGGTAGTGCGCGTATGCCACTGGGGCATTGTTGCAAGTTTTATCACCAACTACTTTATTGTAGAGCCGGGCCGGCTTTTTCATGAAATAGCGGGCTATGTTGGCGTAGCGCTTACATCTATACGCGTTGCTTGGGGCTTATATTCAGCTAATCCCAACAAAAAGGGCTCCACAGCTTACGCTAGCTTCTCCACTATTTCGCTAAGCAAGCAGGCCTTTAGAGAACATCTTCAGCACTTAAGGCATAAACAAATCCCACGTACTCATGGCCACAATCCTTTTGGCTGGCTTATGGTGATGGCAGTTATTGCCCTTTTGCTTGGGTTAGGTATTACCGGTTTTATGATGGAAGAAATAGACGCACTGTTTGGGAATAGCACGCTGGAATGGATACACAGTATTATGGCTGATGTATTGTACGGCTGTGTGTTGGTGCATATTGCTGCCGTATTTGCTGTACAACGTATGGGTAATATTCAGTTAGTTCGCCCTATGCTTACTGGCTGGCGTAAGCGTTAAGCCTACGTAAAGACATAGATGTGCTGCGGACATAAATACACTTTTGCCGAAGCTGGCTTGTTGTGTTTGCCAGCCTTTCTGCCCTTAAGATTTTAGTTGCCTGCAGGTGTTCGTTATCACCTCGCCGCTTGTGGCTTTTAACTATCCAAAGGCCGCTTTGCCTCTCGCACGGCTTTCGGGTGCATTAATTTTTCTAAGCGAGCGAGGTAAGACGCAATTTTCTGATGCTGCTTTTTATCGTTGGTCACCGAGTTATAAAGCCAGTGGTATGCGTCTTCATAATCGTAAGGACTGCCATAACCGTCCAAAAACAACTCAACCAAGTGAATTTGCGCTTTTAGGTTTTTAAGCGCAGCGGCTTCTCGTAAATACACCACGGCGCGAGATTTATCCTGCTGTACGAGTGTGCCTTTGGCATAGTAACGCCCCAATTGCTCTAGTGCTGCTGGCAAACCTTGATTCGCGGCATCTTCCATGTAGCCAATACCACGGGCAGGTTCAGCGTCTACGCACACGCCCCACGCCAGCATATCTCCCCATAAAAACTGGTAGGCCGGTACTTTCAACACGTTGGCACGCGCTTCAATGTCTTGCACTAATTGGCATCGATCAGCCACTACTTTGTCTAAATGCGTATTAGCATTAATCATATCGATTAAGGCATCTTGGCTGTAAAGCTGAACTGCGCGAAGCTCTTCAATCGTTTCCCCTTCAAGAGCATGAGCGCAAAAACCCGTGACAGTCGCGCAGATAAATAAGGCTGTGTGTAGAATACGTTTCATAGCAAAAGAGTATGTGTTGATTACAATGTCTTAGTTAAGGTATCGACTAATTATAGATTATCTTAACCAAGACATGCTTTTCTTTACGAATGGACACATGAGCGTCTGCGGCCAGCTAATATCTGCTTTCAACTTTATGCTGACCACCTGCATTTAACCGTACGCCAGCATCTTGCTTTTAGTGGCTACTTTTTCGTGGGCACATGGCCGATTGGATATGGCGGGCGTGATCGGCTAGGTCAATACCTAAATCAGTTAGGTAACCACCGTCTGGCTGGGTGATTAGGCCTTTTGAGTATAGCCTGGATGCTGCGTTCACCATGCTTTGGCTGGCATCGTGATGAATTTTTAAACCTTGAAGTAGGCTGTCTGTTGGAAATTTCAGTAACAAATTTAATTCGTCTAACATGTCCTGATCGAATGAACTCATGTAACCACCTTAGGCAAAAGGGTTAGTAGGGATTTAGCACGCTGGCCACTGTAAAACACCTCAGCAAAGCACTATGGTAACAACCTATACCGAAGCGCACACACCAAAGCACTATTAGCCCTAGATTTGTTAATATTTTTAACGCTTTCTTATATCACACCCAAATGGCACCTCTGTAAAGCGTAATTTATCTGTAAAACGTTTAATCGTGTAAACACAGCGCTTACTGATCGGACTTTGGCGCTAAATAGTATATTCTTGCCATAAATTGAGTTTGTGGATGCACCTGCACTGATGAAGTACAAAGATTTACGCGACTTTATTCGCCAGCTAGAAGCTAAAGGTGAATTGGTACGCATTACCCAGCCCATTGATACCGACCTTGAAATGACAGAAATTGCCGACAGGACGTTGCGTGCTGGCGGCCCTGCGCTGTTATTTGAAAACCCGAAAAACCACGACATGCCCGTATTGGCTAATTTGTTTGGTACGCCAGAGCGCGTAGCTATGGGCATGGGTCAAGAGTCTGTTGAAGCACTTCGCGAAGTAGGTAAGCTACTGGCTTACTTAAAAGAGCCAGAGCCCCCAAAAGGGCTGAAAGATCTTTGGGAGAAGCTGCCAGTATTTAAACAGGTACTTAATATGCCTGCCAAAGTACTTAAAAAAGCCCCTTGTCAGGAAGTTGTACTTACCGGTGACGACGTAGACTTGTCAAAAATTCCGGTACAGCGCTGTTGGCCGGGTGACGCTGCACCTCTGGTAACATGGGGTTTGAGTGTTACTAAGGGGCCGCATAAGAAGCGCCAGAATCTGGGCATTTACCGTCAGCAGGTTATCGGCAAAAACAAACTTATTATGCGCTGGTTGTCACACCGTGGTGGCGCCCTTGATTTTCGTGAGTGGTGTCAAACACACCCAGGCGAGCCCTACCCGGTATCTGTGGCCCTTGGCGCAGATCCCGCTACCATTTTAGGTGCGGTTACCCCTGTACCAGACACCCTTTCTGAATATGCTTTTGCGGGCTTACTACGTGGTGATAAAACCGAAGTAGTTAAGTCTATTAGTAACGACTTACAAGTACCTGCCAGTGCCGAGATTGTGCTTGAAGGTTATATTGCACAAGATGAAACAGCGCCTGAAGGTCCATACGGCGATCACACCGGGTATTACAATGAAGTCGATGACTTCCCTGTGTTTACGGTAACGCATATTACCCATCGTAAAGATCCTATCTATCATTCAACCTATACAGGCCGTCCACCAGATGAGCCAGCTATTTTAGGTGTTGCGCTAAACGAAGTGTTTGTGCCTATTTTGCAAAAGCAGTTCCCTGAAATTGTCGACTTCTACTTACCGCCTGAAGGATGCTCTTATCGTATGGCAGTAGTGACGATGAAGAAACAATACCCTGGGCATGCGAAACGGGTGATGATGGGTGTGTGGTCGTTCTTGCGCCAGTTCATGTACACCAAATTTGTGATAGTGTGCGATGACGACGTCAACGCGCGTGACTGGAACGATGTTATTTGGGCCATCACTACCCGTATGGACCCAGCCCGCGACACGGTAATGATAGAAAATACGCCTATCGACTACTTGGATTTTGCGTCCCCCGTTTCAGGGCTAGGTTCTAAAATGGGAATGGACGCCACCAATAAAATGCCGGGCGAGACCGACCGAGAATGGGGCGTACCTATTGTGATGGACGAAGACGTTAAGAAACGCGTTGATGATATTTGGGACAGTCTTGGTATTATGTAGCGACTATTTTTAGCGCTATTTATTTTGTATTGAAACATGCGCTTTTCTTAAGCGCATGAAAAGGCGACACGCTAAGCAAGAAGGTTAGAAGAGAATACATGTCAGAAATTAAGTGTAAGGTTGCAAGCATCACGCCTTTAACCGAAGTGGTTCAAAAAGTTGAATTAACGCCAGCAAGCCCTGTTGAGTTTAAGGCGGGTCAGTACGCCATGGTGGTAATGGGCGAAAAAGATATGCGTCCATTTTCTATTGCCAATGCCGCATTTGATAATAGCCGCATTGAATTACACATTGGCGCAGAGCCTGGCAATAGCTACGCTGGTGAAGTGCTAGAGCGCATGCGTGCGGATGGCGAAATTACCGTAAACGTAGGTAATGGCAATGCCTTTTTGCAAAGTAATGGCCTGCCTATGGTGCTTATTGCTGGTGGTACTGGCTTCTCATATACCTACTCTATTCTGCAAGAGCATCTTAACAGCGGTGATAAGACATCACTTACCCTTTATTGGGGTGGAAAACACGCGGCTGATTTGTATTTAGCTGACAAGCTAACTGAGCTCGCTGAAGCTAACGATCACTTCACTTTTGTGCCGGTTGTAGAGTTTGCATGCGACGAATGGAAAGGCAGAACGGGCTGGGTACACCATGCGGTAATGGCAGACCACGCTGACTTTGCCAATATTCAGGTTTACGTTGCAGGTCGTTTTGAAATGGCCAAAGTTGTACGCGATGATTTTACACAACGCGGCTTAAAAGTTGAGAACCTGTTTGGCGACGCGTTTGCGTTTATTTAAGCGCTAGCGTAAACCCATATTCTGAAAGCCGGCGAATGCCGGCTTTTTTGTTTTTTTAAAGTCATTTTTCATTCCCAGCGTCTTACTCCTTTTTTCAATCGCGATGCCTTGCGATGACCAACCATTAAACACGTTTACTCTAATTGTAGCTTTGCCACGTATTCGTTATGGTGAAAAAATAAAAACAGGAGATAACAATGATAAAAAACCGACCCGCACTAGCTAGTATAAGTGCAAAAATAAGAACTGAGTTAACGAAAGTACTGGCATCAGCTGTATTAGTAAGTAGCACAGTGTCATTCGCCGCTCACGCACAAAGCGAGCAGCAGCAAGCACTTTACGATATTGCCAAAAATGTCTCTGCTAAAAACATTGAAAAAGACATTACTACGCTGGTGAACTTTGGTACACGCCATACCCTTTCTGAAACCGAGTCCGATACTCGTGGTATTGGTGCTGCGCGACGTTGGATTAAATCTGAATTTGATAAAATTTCAGCCGAGTGTGGTGGCTGCTTAGAAGTGTACTACCAGTCGGAAGTCATCAGCGGAGAAAAACGTATTCCCGACCCAGTAGAAGTGGTTAGCGTTATCGCGATACAACGCGGTACCACCGATCCAGACCGTTACGTCATCATGTCAGGCGACATCGATTCACGGGTGTCTGATGTAATGGACTTCACCTCTGACTCACCAGGGGCAAACGACAACGCCTCTGGTGTTGCCGGTACCCTTGAAGCTGCGCGAGTACTATCCAAATACAAGTTTAACGGCAGTATCGTGTATGCTGCTTTATCTGGCGAAGAGCAAGGGCTTTTCGGCGGGCGTATTATGGCAAACCAAGCCAAGGAAGACGGCTGGCGAATTAAAGCCGTGCTCAATAATGACATGATAGGCAATATCGAAGGGGTTAACGGTGTGATTAACAACACCACCGCTCGCTTGTTTGCTGAAGGTACACGCGTAACCGAAACGGATAAGGAAGCGCGCATGCGACGTTTCACCGGGGGTGAAGTTGACTCACCAAGCCGTAACCTTGCCCGTTACATCGATAAAATTGCCGATCAGTATATTGAGAACCTAGACACGATGGTGATTTATCGTTTGGACCGTTTTGGTCGTGGCGGCCATCATCGCCCGTTCAACGACTTGGGCTATCCGGGTATTCGTATTATGGAAACTAACGAAAACTACACCCGCCAGCATCAAGACCTTCGCGTAGAAGACGGTGTTGCCTATGGTGACACCTTGGATGGCGTCGACTTTGATTACGCTGCCAAACTTACTGGCCTTAATGCTGTTTCACTTGCTGCAATGGCGTGGGCACCGAATCCACCTGCAAATGTAGAAATTGCCGGTGCAGTTCAACCCTCCACGTTTTTAAAGTGGGATGCACTAGACGCTGAAGAGAACCCTCAACTTAAAGGGTACAAAGTATACTGGCGTCATACTGATGCTCCGCAATGGGAATACAGTAAATATGTGGGTAACGTCACCGAGGCTATGCTTGAGAACGTCGTTATCGACAACTACTTCTTTGGTGTAGCCAGCGTGAACAAGGACGGTGTTGAAAGCGTTGTCGTTTATCCAGGTCCTGCGGGAAGCTTTGGAGAATAAGCGTTTATGTTGAGCGCCTATATTGAGCGCGCTTATACGCATCCAATTACGCATGCAATCAAGTTCGTGACGTTAAGCTGGTAATGAAACCGGCTTATCGTCACGAATGACTTTACTCAATAAAAGCTAGTATAAAGGTGGACACTACACTCAATATATTGATGTCGCTTACATTTTGTTAATTTAAGCCAGTACGTGTTTATTGGAATTAAGCGACTAACTGCATTACAGTGTAGTAAATGTATGACGGCAGTTCGGAGTTCACCTTTGGTAAGATTCAGCGCGTTCTCGCTCTCTATTTTCACTCAACGTCTTTCTTTATTAGGCATAAGCCTAGTCCTTTGTTGTTTTAATGTTTCGCAATTACATGCCGCCCCTACCAAATTAGGTGCAGCTTCCTTCGAGACCTACATAAGCGACGATGGGGAGCCTGCTCGAGTTAACACACTGCTCGAAAAGGTGTTTCAGAAGGCGGAGTTGGATATCCAACTTCAGGTTATGCGACAAGCTTTTTTGGGCAGTTCTGTACTGACAGGTAAGCTAGACGGTGAATTTGCCTACGTTAATTTGGGCGAGGATAGCAGCAACTATGTTCTATCCGATATCTACTTACCCATTTACCTTTACGCGGTAAGCAAAGAGGCGGACGTTGAGGCAATAAAGCTTTTTCCTCATTTAAAAGACAACCGGGTCGCTATTGAAAATCGCTTTGCGAATACGCCCTCATTCAGACTGCTGAAAGATATAAAGTGGTCACGCAACCCCACTACGTTTGATGCATTTCGCCAACTTGCCGACGATAGAGCGCCTTACTTAATTACCACCCAGCTGCTTGCGCGCGAGCTAAACATACTGCTGGCTAACGATAATGAAGAAACCCTGCACTTTTCAGCAAAACCATTAGCAAAAACCGGATTTCAAATAGCTATCAGCAAAAATGTTGCTAACGCTGAAAGGATTATTGCGCAATTCAACCAGGCTGTGTCGACAATGCAGAATTCGGGGGAATTGAATCAGCCACTTGATTTAGCTTGGCTCACCAAAGATGTGAATGGCGATGGCGTTGCCGACTTTATCGGGCACAGCAACATAACTACCACGTCAGACTTGTTAAACACCGCCTATTCCCTTGACGGTAAACCTACATCTGAAGTCAGCGCATTTTATATTGACGGGGATAGATATGCATCGCTTGAGAAAGCCCGTGCTGCCCTTCCCGAAAAAGAAAGTTCGTCGCCCCGCGAGTCGCTGTTAGATAAAACCACCTACCAGCTATTACTCCGCCGCTGGTAGATGAATTTTGACTTCGGTGAACTTTAACTTTGAAAGGCATTAAATTAGGTAGAGAAGCACGAAGTCGACTACGCGACTTCTACACTACAAAGCATACCTGTCGTTGCTTAAACTAAACGGACTATTCAAAGGTATGCGTCAGCCTTGTTAACGTTCTATCTTCGCGCTCTATCTTCGTAATACCGCTGATCAAAGGTTGCAAAAAAGACGGGGAGTCGGCAGCGTTAGTGTGTCGTTTCTGGCAAGTACATTTCCAGAATAGTCAGCAATTCTTCGCCATCGACTGGCTTTGACACATAGTTGTTAAAGCCAGCTTTAAGTGCTTTAACGCGATCAGATGTATAGGCATAAGCGGTCAGTGCTACGGCATTAAGCTTTGCAATTTCTGGTATTTCACTGGCTCTTATTTTTAAAACTAAACCCAGCCCGTCCATTTCCGGCATACCAATATCCGATAGCAGAAGATCGAAGGCTTCTGGCATATCGTTAATTTCTTTCCATGCTAACAGGCCGTTCTTCACAACATTAACTCGCGCGCCGTTAGATTCTAGAAACAGCTTTATAAAATCACGGGCGTCTTGCTCATCTTCTGCGACTAAAATCCGTAAGCCGTTCAAACGCAAAGACTCAGTCAGGTCGCTAATTTCAGAGTTCTTAGTTTCAATAATGTCGTCGTGCAAATTAAGCGGCGCAATAGGCAGCGTTACGTAAAACGTTGTTCCTGTATTAGGTCCGTCGCTTTCAGCATAAATTTCACCACCGTGCATCTCTACTAAACTTTTCACAATAGACAGGCCTAAGCCCAACCCATGTTTGTTGTGCTCGTTTTTGCCTTGATAAAAACGTTCGAAAACATGAGATAGCTGCTCGCGCGTCATACCTTTGCCATTGTCTTTAACGCGGAAAAGGTAGTTCGAATGTTCTCTTCTACCTCTTACATGCACAGTACCGCCTTTCGACGTGAACTTAAGCGCATTGCTCAACAGGTTATTGATAACCTGTTTTATACGGAGATTGTCACCCAGAATTTGCGTGTGATCGTCTTCGCAATTTATCGATAGCTGAATATTCTTGCTCGCAAACCCAGCCTCAAAAGATTTAGCAACTTCAGATATTGACCCAGCGATATTAAGCGAATGGGTACTGAGCTTCATCGTACCTGAAATAATACGGGATAAATCGAGAATGTCGTTGATCAGTGCTGCCTGAGTTGATGCCGCGCGCTTTATCACGCCAAGGGCATCAGTCATTCTGTCCACATTGCCGACATCCATAAGCGCTAAATCGGTCCACCCCACAATGGAGTTAAGTGGTGAACGTAGCTCGTGAGAAATGCTGGCAAGAAACTGATCTTTCGCTTTATCCAGCTCTTCTAATTTACTAATTTGCTTATCGAGCGACGCTTTTAAGCTTAGCGCGTAAGGTATAAACAGATGATCAAAACCTTCAATGATTAGTTGGTCATCTTCGGTCCACTCTACCGATTCATCAGCGACACTTTGCAAATACATATCAAACGAATTACGAGGAGTAAGAGACTTTCCAATATCTTTTCTGGCTGCATCGCGACCCGCCCAACGAATGGTCTTGTCTTTCTGCTCCCTAAACCAAACCGTGTAGTAGCCCAGTTTTGAAGACACGCAGGAAATATACATGCCTCGAATGCCGTTTAGGTCGCCGCTATCTAAAATTTCATTTGTTAATCGGTTTATGGCAATGGACTGCTCAGAGCCGCTAATGGCAAATTTTTCGAGTAATTTTGCCAAGGTTTTCTCTGTGGGAGTCTTACCAACCAGATAGTTGCCCGTAGGGGTAACCACCGCCATACCGCACGAATCAGCAACATCCAGTAAGTCTCCTTCTTTCTGCGTGATGGCCTCAAGCGGGTTCGTGAATGAAGTAAGCTGATGAACAATATAGTTCAGCTTGCGTTGGCGAATTTGAAATTGCTCTTTCTTTTTATGCAGTGCTTTCGTGTGAAGCTGCCAGGCATAAAGGTGACCTAATGATTCGCAAACTAAACGTTTCTTCTGGTCGATGTAAGCAGGTTCACTGTTGTGGCATGCTAACAATCCCCACAGCTTACCCTCAAAAACAAGCGAAACTGAAAATGAAGAACGGATCCCCATATTTTTAAGGTAGGCAATGTGCATAGGCGAAACAGAGCGAACCATTGACATTGATAAATCCAATGGCGGACGTTCAGCCTCCTTAACCGAAGGCTTAAGGCCTATAACTTGCTCTTCTACATCGTAGACACAGCGCACTCGATTTTTTAGATACAGTTCACGGGCCTGACTAGGGATATCTGAAGCGGGAAACTTCAACCCTTTGAATGAGCGAGAATCTGCACTTGCGGCTTCACCAATCACTTCACCACAGTAGGTTTTGTCAAACTGATAAACCATGACCGAGTCGAAACCTATGTATTGCTTAAATACCTGAGCGATAGCATCGGCAACATCCCCTATGGAGTCACGGTCATCGACATTGGGTAACAATGCGCGAATATCTACATCCATTGGCACCCATTGCTGCGCCGCCTCAAAGCTTAGTTGAGGGGTTGGCTCAAGCTCTATAACCAACAGGCCATTTGAATCGAAGGCAACACCACTGCCCTCTTTCTCCCAATCTTTGAGATGGAGCGCATTTTCAGCAAACTTCCACTGGTAGGCGTGGCGTACATTTCCGCCTTTTACAGCATCGTGAATAGTCTGGAATGTGCGCGCTTCAGGAGAGGGAATGTCAATCAGTTCAGTGATAAGTGTTTCACCGGGAACGACGTCTACGTTGAACATGTCATTGATGTTCTCGCTCACCACCTGAATTTTTTTGGTACTAGGGTTAATGGCTATGACATACCCAAAACTTTGTACGCTTTCAATCAAGTGGATAGCTTCATCTTCACAGTTTTGAAGCGTTGTAGGGGTATTGTCAATTGTTTGCATTACTTTGCGCCAAGTATCAAGAAAGCGAACTTTCGTCGTGTGTTCCGTAGAGTAACCCACACGATAACAACTTATGGCTGAGAAAGCATGTTATATCGGAAAAGTAGATCTCAGGAAGAGAGGCGTTTCCCCTCCCTTCCTTGAGTTTGTTTGCGAGTAGTTTAGGCCTTAGACCGCAAATATTAAAACAAATAGCTAATGCCAACGGACGCGAGGTCAGTAGCATTATCATCTATGTCGTAACGTTCATACTCAATCGTTGCAACCCAATCATCGTGGATACGCCAGTTAGCGCCAATGCCATAGAACAAATCCGTGCCTTCATCATCAACGTCTTGAAGTAGGGCTGTATCCTCAAACACATCTAACGAATCGTAATTACCTTGCCAAAAATATAAGCCCACATGCGCATGTAAAAACCAGTCCTCATGACGTAAAAACTGATAGGCTACACTTAATGTATAGCCATCTACTGATGTTGGGCGAATACGCGATGTCTCGCTGAAAAAGCGAGATGGCTCGTTGGTCGTGGTTGAAAATGCTGCCGATACATCACCTAAATCGGTATAACCGACTTGAATAAAGCTGTTTTCGGTAATATTGGTACCTACTACCGCTTTCCACGCACTGCGGGTGTCATCAATATCTATGTCGAAGACATCAAAGCCTAGCTCTGCGGCTTCTTGTTGTACATCCCTTTCCTTGAAATCTCCTGATGCGCTCCCCCAACTCCCGCTTATGAAAAACTGTTTAGCCGTGCACTTTTCATATTCTTTAGAAAGTTTTGAGGCATCCTCTTCAGATAAGCATTGAGTTTTGCTAGCTAAAAAAGGGGAAGCATCCCTTTCTTTATTAGATTGCTGAGCCATGGCTGGAAATGAAAACATTGCTCCCATTGCAACAGCGCTAACAATCCCATACCTAAAAGTTCTATTCATCTTAGCTACGCTCACGCTTTTACTCCCTTTCTTTGCGCCACTAATAAGCGGCGCAGTGTCATAACAAATACCAGTAACATCAGCAGCATAGCGTTCATGCTACCACCGCCTCCGCCAGAGTTTTCAATTCTAACCGTCACGGGTTGAACAGTAATGGTTAGTCTACCCTCGCTCGTTCCGCCCTGTGTATCTTCAATAATATAGGTGACTACAGCATTGCCCGTAAATGCAGCAGGCGGCGTAAAGGTCAATGTATCGTCAGGGTTAACAGATACGCTACCGATTGATGCCTGGGCACTTACAACACGAATACTATCGCCATCTTCGTCGAAGTCGTTGGCAAGCACGTTAACGGTTACAGATTGGTCAACGTCTATCGTTACAGTATCGTCTACAGCCTGTGGAGGATTGTTACCAATAATGGTTACCGTAATTACACCCAGGTCTGAACCTCCGTTTCCATCACTGATACCATAATTAACAATCACTTCGCCAATAAAGCCAAGTGGAGGCGTGTATTCGATGGTATCCCCCGCTATCACAGCTGTGCCGAACGTGGTTGTAGCAGAGGTAATACGCAAGTCATCGCCATCAGGGTCTGCATCGTTACTTAAGGCTTCAATAGTTACAGACTCATCAACAATGATAGTTACTGCATCGTCATTTGCCACGGGTTGTGTATTGCCATTAAACATGACACTTACACCACCTGGGTCGACAATCGTACCGTTTACTAAACCGTCATCATCATCTACACCGCCATCAAGAATTTCTAACTGCACACACCAGTGCCCTTCAGTTAGGCCTTCTGTCCAGTAGTCACCGCCTGGAGGTGGGCAATAGCCTGGCTCACCTTCAACAGACCATAACCGGTTGTTCGCGTTTTCCGTAAACGTTACCCAACCGTTTTCAGGCGTGAACTTACGGTACACCGCATTTGCAGGTATTGGCTTAAGCTGTGGCATAACAATATTCAGCGTTTGACCCGCTTCAGGTAAACCATAGGCAATGAAATCGAAAATGCCGCCAATATTTGTCGCTTCTGGGTCAGGGACAATGTCATCGTCGCCGGCAATATCGCCATCAATGATTTTCGCGCCGCCGAGCTCACTACTTACAGAGAAGTTACCTAGGCGCAAGCAAACGCCTGGGTCACCTTCCACCATGTAGCCGTCAACAAACGCCACTTCTTGTGGAAGCACATTACACTCAGGCGTTGGATCTAGGTAATCCAAAATACCGTCTCTGTCACTATCTGCAAGGCCATCCACAACATCCGGCACGCCGTCACCATCACTATCAAGTTCAGCAGGTGTAGGTAACGCATCAACTACCTGAATGTATAAGGTATCCGAGTCTGTAAAGGCCGTGTCATCTGCGTCTGTGACCGTTGCACGAATTCGGTAAACCCCCACGTCCAAGCCACTTGGATCAAACGTAAAGGTGTCATTAACACTATCGGTATCTGCAATGTCTGCATCCAGTGATGTCCACACAAATTCATACTCATTGGTTGGGTCTGGATGGTCAACAGTAGAGGTGACTAACACGTCAGAACCAGTAGGGATAACGAGAATTCTTGATTCGCCGTCCTGCTCGGTAAACAGGTCAACATCAGGGTTCACGTTATCTTCGCGAATTGTAATTTCGTGAATGTACTTATTACCTATGTTAAGCACATCAGAAAGCTCAATTGTGATCGTCTCTATACCTTCAATATCCGCATCAGGGAACACATTGAAGCTCACCGTTATATCGCTACCTGATTCCATCACGATGACGCCATCAACCAGGTCATGGTCGCTGCTATCTGCCGTACCACTTACTGTATATGGAATTTCTAGCGGATATACTGGTGACGTACCGTTTAGATGAATGCCAAATTCAACTTCATGACCTTCCAGCACAACCTGATCTTTAGTGATAGAAACCAAAGGACGTACGCGTACAGCTTGGCTTGCCACAGAAGTTAAACCGTCTTCATCAGTCGCCTGCCAGTATGCGGTATTATTACCCGGCTCGTAGAAGATAAGGCCATCTACTAATGACACAGGTAACGGATTGCCAAATTTATCGACAGCCGACGCTACGCCAAGGTCGATTTTGGTAAATAGTGCATTAGCATCTACAAACACGTCTTCTGGTACTTCAATAACTGGGCGGTCGGCCAAATCATCAGGCATAACATCTACAATCACTGACGCTCGGGCAACCTCGCTTTGAGGGTCGGTGATGGTGTAGTCAATTACTATTTCACCGACAAAACCTTCAAGCGGCGTATAGGTAAGTGAATCGTCAGCCCAAGAAACGTCGCCTAATTCAACGCGGGCACCGATGATGCGTAATGTATCGCCATCAGCGTCAGAGTCATTGGCCAGTACATCAATTGCAACTGGGTTGTAGTTACCCAACGTTATCTCATCATCACGGGCAACCGGCGCATCGTTCACGGGGTTCACGTTGATGGTTACGGTACCTACGTTGGAGGTTTCCTCACCATCATTTGCGGTATAGGTAAAGCTTGTTGTGCCACTAAAGTCGGCTTCAGGTGCATACAATACGCTAGGCAAGCGACCAACAAGCTCACCGTCTGGTGATGTTACCAACTGGTACGTTAGCGCGTCGCCGTCTGCGTCACTACCCTGTAATCGAATTGGCAGTGTTGCGTCTTCTTCCATTGTGAACGTTAAGTCCATCACCGTTGGCGCATCGTTAGTGTCGATTACCGTTACCGTATAGGTCGCACACGCTTGCGCGCCCGAAGGGTCAGCCACACACACCGTAATGGTGGCAGTGCCGTGGAAACCATCTGCAGGCGTAAATGTCACAACACCATTGATGATTTCTACGGTGCCGTTAGTCGCTTCGGCACTAGCAATAGTGAGCGTATCACCGTCGATATCGTTTGCATTGGATAACACGTTAATACTAAGCGGCGTGTCTTGACTTGTAGATACTTCGCCACCTTCAAGGGTCGGTGCATCATTCACGTTTTCAACCGTCACCATAATTTGTGCAGTCGCTACACCGCCATTACCATCTGAAATGGTGTAGGTGATGATCGCCGTTCCAACAAAGTTAGGCAGCGGCGTGTAAACAATGTTTCCATCACTATTAATGGTTACCGTGCCCGAGTTAGCCGTTGCATCTGTGATGATTAACGTATCGCCGTCAATGTCAGCATCGTTGGCAAGTGCATTAATAATGACACTGCTGTCTTCACTTACATTAGCTTGGTCGTTGTTTGCTACTGGTGCGTCGTTAATAGCAACGATGACTACGGTAACCGTCGCGGTATCAGTACCACCGAAGCCATCACTGATAGTGTAGGTAAATGTTGCTTCACCATTTACATTGGCAACAGGTGTATAGGTAACAGTAGTGCCGTTATTGACCGCTACACTGCCGTTCTCAGTACTTGCCATGGTTACCGTTAGTACATCGCCGTCGACGTCGCTATCGTTTGTTAGTACGGTTACAGTAACACTGCCATCTTCGGTAACACTTGCTGTGTCATCAACGGCAACAGGGGCATCGTTCACCGCAGTGATAGTTAAGGTTACCTGCGCTGTATCAGTACCACCATGACCATCTGAAATGGTGTATTCAATAGTGACCACGCCGTTATAGTTGGCAGGCGCTTGATAACTTAATTCTCCGTTTGGCAACAAAATCACATTGCCTGTAGATGCTGTTACTTCGGTAATGGATAACGTATCGCCGTCTTCATCGGTATCGTTAGACAGCACATCCAAGGTTACCGCCTCGTCCTCTTGAGACGTAAAGCTGTCATCATTTGCAACAGGGATATTGTTCTCGGCAACGGTTAGCTCCAAGGTACCCGTTACCGTGCCGCCCATACCGTCTGACACGGTGTAGGTAACCGTTACTGTGCCTACGAAACCTTCAGGTGGCGTGTATGACACTAATCCATCAATAATAGTCGCCGTTCCAAAATCAGCCGATACTGAGGTAAGCGTAAGTGCATCGCCATCTGCATCGGTGTCATTAGCCAGTACGTCAACCTCTACCGCTTCGTTAAGCTTAATAGCCAGCTGATCGTCTTGAACGTCAGGAAGAGTATTGCCATTAACAAATGTGCCTACTCCACCAACAAAGCTAACCGCTCCATTGGTTGTAGCGTCAGCATCGTAACTTCCGCCATCGGTTAGCGTCAGCTTCACACACCAGCTACCTGCAACCAGACCTTCTTGCCATTCGCTACTATTCACGGTAGGACAGAAGCCTGGTGCACCTGGTGCTGAGTAAATCACTGCGTCGCCGTCTGCAATAACGTCGAACCAACCTAGCTCAGCAGTCCAGCTACGCATAAATGCGTCTTCTGGTACGGCATTGCGCTGCGGAATAACCACATCAAACTGTGCTTGATTAGACTGACTATTAACAACGTCGAAGTTAAACAGCCCACCAATATTGTTAGCTTCCGTATCTGTCGGAATGCGACTTGTTACTGCGCTATCATCAGCAAGTAGCAATACGCCAGCATTTGAAGTGCCACGGGTGTACTCACCCGCACTTACACATGTACCAGCGTTTGACTCAACAAGATATTGTGCGCTTTCACCTGCAATTTCTGGTGCTAGGGAACAGAGCGCAATGCTATCTAAGTAGTTAGGCACACCATCTAAGTCGGCATCACCTGCGCCTTCAATATTATCTGGCAGGCCGTCACCGTCGGTGTCAGCACCAGTAAGCTCGGGTAAGGTTTGTACCACTTCAATATAAATTGTGCGTGAACTTACAAGCGTGGGGTTTTCACTGTCTGCCACAAGTAGCGTAACCGCATAAACACCTGGCGCTACTAGAGCAGGGTCGAAAGTAAATACGCCATCATCACCTGAAACATTAGTAAGCTCTGATGATGAATTACTCCAGTCGTAGATAAAGTCAGCGGCTGGATTGGTGTGACTAATAGCCGCTAGAACGTCGACTAAACCCTCATTTTGGCCAACAGTTAACGTTGTCGTGTTACCTTGCTCAACTGACAGCGCTACAACTGGGGCCACTGGTGCTTCTGCAATTGTTGTGGTCTGCGACGCTTTTTCTCCGACATTTACGTTCTCGTTTAGCGTTACGATTACCGTTTCGCCGTCATCGATAATCGTGTCGGGGATAATATTGAATTTAACTGTGGCCTGTGTACCGCTCTCAATAGTGACAGTGCCAGAGATAAGGTCGTGATCACTCGTATCTGCAGTACCTGAAACCGTGTAGCTCACTGTTACTGGGTAACTAGGTGCATCGCCGCTTAACAGTACATCAAAACTTGCTGCACCACCCTCGGTTACAACCACATCATCACTTAATGACACTTGAGGGTTTACGCGGATAGTTTGACTAACCGTTGTCGTATTGCCTTCATCGTCAGTTGCCTGCCAGTAAACAGTATGTAGCCCTGGCGTAAAGCGGGTTTGACCGTTCAATAAGGTCACTGGTAATGATTGACCGCGAGATGTGGTAGCCGTTGCAACGCCCAAGCCTACAAGCGTAAGGTATCCGTTCGCGTCAACTTCAATATCAGCTGGCGCAATTACTCTCGGGTTTGCATCGTTGCGGGTTACGGTGCGCACTACGTTCACCACAACATAGGATGTTGATGTTGCACCTGAAGGATCGACAATCGTGTACTCTATCTGTACCTCTCCTGAAGTGCCTTCACCTGGCGTAAACACCAATGCATTATCGATAATTTCTACGCTACCAAAATCAGAGTTTGCACCAACGATACTTAGCAGGTCGCCTTCGATATCGCTATCGTTTGCTAGTACATCAATAGTTACACTGTTCTGATCTGTCGCTTCAGCTAAATCAGCAACGGCGACAGGCGCGTCGTTCACGGCCACCACATTCACTGTGATATTGGCAGTGTTCGAATCTTCTTGACCGTCGTTCGCTTTATAGCTGAACAGTACCGTACCGTTGTAATCTTCTGGAGTAACGTACAGCAAAGAAGGAGCAGAACCTAACACTTCACCTGTTGGCAACGTTACCAATTCAAACGTTAAAACGTCTTCGTCTGCGTCGGTACCCGTTAGCGTGATGGGTAGGCTATCCCCTTCGTAAATGGTGAACTCGAGATCTTCAACGACTGGACCAATGTTTGTATACACCACTGTAACGGTAATACGCGCACAAGCCTCTTCGCCCTCAGCATCTTGAATACAAACATCGATGGTTACTTCACCGGAATAATCTTCAGACGGCGTATAAACCAGTTTGCCGTCAACAATTTCAACCGTGCCGTCTGAAGATGTGGCGCTAACGATAGTATGCGTATCATCTGTATCTACATCTTCAACATTGGCGATAACATCGATAGTTAATGCTTCATTTTGGTTCGTTGCAGCAGTGAAATCAGCAAGTGTAGGTGCATCGTTAACTGCGGTAACCGTTACAACAAGCGTACCTGTTGCTGTTGCTCCATTGCCATCAGAAACCGTGTAGGTAATGGTTGCCGTACCATTGAAGTTCTCATCTGGTGTGTAGCTTACTTGGCCACCTTGAATAGCGACTGAACCTTCGTCAACGGTTACGTCTGAAATAGTCAGTACGTCTTCGTCAATGTCAGAGTCATTCGCGAGCACGTCGGTAACAACAGAGCCATCTTCCTCGACTGCGGCCGTATCATCCACCGTTACCGGTGTATCATTAACCGGGTTAACGGTAACAGTGATCGTTGCTGTATCAGTGGCACCATTACCATCGCTTACCGTATATGACACTGTCGCTTCGCCATTAAAATCAGCATTTGGCGAGAAAGTAACCTGGCTATCTGCCGTGATCACTGCACTACCCTGCGCTGACGAGGCCACCGAAACTGAAAGCACATCTTCATCTATATCAGAGTCATTGGCGAGAACAGCTACTGTTACTGAAGCGTCCTCATCAACAACAGCGGTGTCGTCCAAAGCGATAGGAGCATCGTTCACCCCTTCTACCGTAAAGCTAATGCTGGCAGTGGCGGTACCGCCATTTCCGTCTGAAATAGTGTAGGTGGCGGTTGCCGCCCCATCAAAATCAGCAGGTGGTGTATACGTCACACTGTTATTTGCATTAACTGTAATAGTCCCCTCAGATGCGCTAGCAGATGTCACGCTTAATTCATCGTTGTCAACATCTGTATCATTGTCTAATACAGCAAGCGTAGTGCTTGAATCTTCGGTAACTCTTCCGGCATCATCATTAGCTACTGGTGCGTCGTTAACTGGCGCCACCGTTACTGTGACTGTCGATGAGGCGCTACCACCAGCACCATCCGATACACTGTAAGTTATCGTGGTTGTACCGTTGAAGTCGGCACTTGGCGTAAAGCTAAGCGTATTATCGCCGGTAATAGTTGCAATGCCTTGACTGCTGCTTGCAGCCGACAGTTGCAACGTGTCGCCGTCAATATCACTGTCGTTCGAAAGCGCATTAATAATTACCGTTTCGTCTTCCTGTACACTCGCCGTATCTGCAATAGCTACCGGATTGTCATTTACTGGGTTTACCGTAATTGACACTGTTGCTGAATCAGAGCCGCTGTTTCCATCAGAAACGGTATACGTCACTGTTGCAGCACCGTTATAGTCGGCATCCGGCGTGTACAAAAGATTACCATCGCTATTAATGGTTGCCGTACCAGTACTAGCATTAACAGCAGTTAACTCAAGGGTATCGTTGTCTACATCTGTATCGTTAGCAATAACGTTAACCACAACGCTGCTGTCTTCATCAACGCTAGCTGTATCATTATTCGCAACGGGGGCATCGTTAACGTTTACAACCGTCACTGCTACCGTTGAATTAGCGCTGCCGCCAGCACCATCTTCGATGGTGTAAGTAATAGTGGCGCTGCCGTTGTAATCAGCGTCTGGCGTGTAGTTCACCTGGTTACCTACAACATGCACACTACCGGTTGTCACAGAGGCGCTCGCCACACTTAAGGTGTCGCCGTCAACATCGGTATCGTTAGCAAGTACATTAATGCTAACCGACTCGTCTTCATTGACACTTGCGGTATCTGGATTAGCGATTGGGTTGTCGTTTACCGCTGCAATAGCTACAGACACCGACGCATTGTCACTGCCGCCGTTACCGTCTGTTACCGTATAGGCTACTGTGGCACTGCCGTTGTAATCTGCCGCAGGCGTAAACACCACATTGCCATCGCCATTAACTACTGCACTACCATTGGTTGCCGATACACTTGATACGCTTAATGCATCGTTATCAATGTCGGTGTCGTTAGCCAATACATTAATAACTACCGCTGTGTCTTCGTTCGTGCTGGCCGTGTCGTCGCTTGCCACTGGTGCATCGTTGACGTTAGTAACATTAATAGTCACCGTACCTGATGCCGTACCACCTGCACCGTCACTAATGGTATAAGTTACGGTTGTTGCGCCATTAAAGTCGGCCGTAGGTGTAAAGGTAATATTGTTTCCGCTAAAGGTTACTGAACCATTTGGCGATGCTGCATTGGTGATCGACAACGCATCGCCATCTACGTCAGTATCGTTAGTCAAAACATCAATAATTACGCTGCTGTCTTCGTTCACCGTCCCTGAATCAGGGTTAGCTATTGGCGCGTCATTTACCGCATTAACCGTTACCGATACAGAAGCTGAATCGGTTCCGCCATTTCCATCAGAAACCGTGTAATTAAGTGTAACAGGGCCATTGAAATCGGCCGGCGGCGTATAAAGAACATCGCCATTTGAATTTACGGAGGCCACACCAGCGCTTGCCGACACCGCAGTAACACTTAGGGCATCTCCATCTACGTCACTGTCGTTAGCTAACACATCAATAATTACGTCATTATCTTCGTTAGTATTCGCACTGTCGTCTGCGGCTACCGGAGCATCGTTATCTGCTTGCACGTCTACCGTTAGATTCGCGCTATCACTGTTCCCATTTCCATCAGAAATGGTATAGGTCACAAGTGCTGGACCGTTAAAGTCTTGTGCAGGCGTGAAGGTGATGTTGCTTCCCGCAAACGAAACCGCACCGTTGCTAGAATTAGCCGCTGTGATAGACAGTGTATCGCCATCCACATCGGAATCATTTGCCAAGACATTCACTATCACTTGTGTGTCTTCAGTGGTATTGGCTGAGTCGGCCTGTGCTACAGGCGCATCTTGAACATTGTTTACCGTAAATGTTGCTGTGGCGGTGTCGCTACCGCCTGCGCTATCGGTAAGGATGTATTGCACGGTTTCGGTGCCGAAGAAATCAGCTGCCGGCGTGTAAATCAAGTTCGCGCCATCTGTAGTTACCGTACCGCCGTTACTTGGCGTAGCTACAGAGGTAATGCTAATGCTTTGGCCATTGTCAGCGTCGCTATCATTGCTGCGGGCCGCTAACGTATTGCTGGTTGTATCTTCATCTACAGTGAAACTATCGTCATTCGCTGATGGTATACGGTTAAGTAAGGTTACCGTCACGTCGTTAGCATTTAATGACTGAGGCTGAGCTGCGCCATCAACGTAGCTAAGCGCAGAAGAAATGTTTAAATCTTGGGTAGCCGCACTGGGCACTAGGGCGCTGGTGTCTAGCTCAACGCTAAACACATAGGTTTCAGTGTCACCATCATTATCGCTATTTACAATACTGCCTAAATCAAGCGTTAGCGTATTGTTAGACACACTAATATTGCCGTTCACGTTAACCGCTGTGCCGCCAGCAGCACTGTTTATACTTGCTGGATTGACACCTGAAGAAAGGCCAGTATTGAAGGTACGAGCAAGTTCCCCCGCCCCTGCGAGCAATGAAACATTAGCAGGTAAGGTAACGCTTAAGCTTAAATCGTCTGTTGTCCCCTTAGGTACAGTAACGGTTTGTGTAAGGGTTAGTGTTTCGCCCTGCACAAAATTGTTACCAGATGTACCACCATCACTGGTATCGGTAAGGGCAAAGGTTGGCGCAGATACGGTTTGCGCTTGTGAAGTAACCGGAATAAGCAGAGCATTCTCGCCATCAGAAGCGTTACTGTCGTTGTCGCTTAACTGGTTGGCGCCGAGGTTGTCACCGCTAAACAGCGCTTGAACTGAAAATACGGTGTTGTCAGCTGCATTAGCATCTAGCGTTAGCACCACAGAAGCGGTTACCGTTTCACTTGGGGCAATTCCGCCCACGTTAACGTCAAACGGCGTTTCGCTTACTACAACGCCTTGGCTGGTAACAGCTGTATTAGCTACTACGCTTAAGCCCGCATTAACCGGCTGAGTAAACGAAACGTTTTCTGCAATCGCTGAACCTTGATTGGTTGCCTCGGTGTAAATGCGTACGCTGTCACCTGGATCAACAACCCCATCACCGTCTACATCGTTAACAAGTTCATAGTATTGAATAATCTCTAGTTCTGGCGTGCCCGCGCCCGTCGATGCACTGAACGTGAGCGGCTGGAATCCATCGCTATCTGCACGGTTATTATCTGCATAGACAGTATCAGTTTCGTCACTCGTTGCTTCACCTTGTAGCGAGAAGCTTTCGTTTGCGGCATTGCCGTTGAAATCAACCAGCGGTGAATCGATGGTAACATCAAAAGAAACCGTTTCACTGGCGCCAGCTGCTAGCGTGATAAAATCTGCGCTTAGTGAACTACCTATTACACTAACCGTATGTCCACCGCTTACCTGCGCCGAATTAGCGACGTAAGTAAGACCTGCGGGTATAGCGTCACTTAGGGCAATGTTTGATAGCGCTTGGCTACCCGTATTTTCAAGTAAATACGTAATGGTTAACGTATCATTAGGGCTAATGACGTCATTGGTATCAGCATCGGTTGATAGACGTACCAGTTGAGTAATATCTAAATCTGCTGTGTTTGCTGGTGTGCCCACTCTGAAGGTGTTTGCCTGGTCGCCGTTTACATCGTTACCATCGGCGTCAGTTGGCTCTGCTACTGTGTCAGATGAATCCACACTACCTTGTAGCGAGATTAACGTGTTGTTAGCCACATTGGCATCAACAAGCAACTCGAATGTAATGGTTTCAGATTCACCAAATGCCATATCGCCAACATTTACCGTGATGCCGGCATTATCATCAAGGGTGCCTTTCGTCGTTGTCGCGGACCCTGCTACATAGTTTGTATTTGCAGGAATCCCATGAGTAAATACAACGTCAGTGGCTGTGGCACTATCGCTTTCATTAGTTAGCGTTGAAGTGACTAATACGGTATCACCAGCATCAATGAAACCATTACCATTGACATCATCAGATAGCACAACTGATTGCGTTGCACCGATAAATGCCGCGATATCACCTGTTACGTTAATTGAGTCGGCAAAGCTGTAATCACGTTCGTCAGCTGTGTCGCCGCTCATTGAGCTATATGCACCATTTGTCAACCCAATAGATAGCGCGTTCCCCACATCAGCGTCGCTATCGACGGTGAACTGAAGGGTTACTTGTTTGCTGCCTTCGACCAGCGTGATACTGCCCATATCTACAACAAGTAGCGTAGGCGCCGTATCATCTATCGTACCTTGCCCCATGAAGCTATTTGCTACATAAGTAAGACCGCTAGGAACTGATACGTTAAATGTGGTCTCAAACGCGTCGGCAAAACTAGAGTTGTGGCCTACGTCAATAGTTAGGGTAAAAGTATCCTCCAACGATACCGAGGTTTTATCGAGCGTCATTGTTGAGTCTAAATTTGGCTCAACGATATCGATCTCGAGAGTAGATGGACCTGCGCTTTCACCGCCACCTGATGCATTCACACTATTAGTAAGTGTTGTACCCTGCGCGTTGCCTACTTCGTTTTCTACAACACCGGTAAAAGTAACCGTTATGTAATCATTGGCGCTATCGCCATCAGCGGTATTACTCACAGTGCCAAAATCAACCGTGACATCGTTGCCTGAAACACTAGCCGTTGCAGCGCCGTCATAGCTAATTTGCGCTGGGCTGTTAATACTAATACTGTCAAAGCGAATGTCCGCTGGCAGCGTGTTTACAATAGAAACACCGTCAATTGTGCCTTCCACTAAATCGATACGCGCATCAATAGAAACCGACTCTCCCACTGCGAAATCATTATCGCTATGTGTAGCATTAAGTGCAGATTGAATAGCCAGTGTGTTATCTACCGTTACATTACTACTAGCTGTTTCACGGTAGTTATTTAGCGCAGTGTCATCATCGTCGTCTGTACCATCTGCGCCACTACGTCCGTTTAGACCACTGCCGTTCAACTGACTGTTATAGGTTGCTTCAACTGCATTAGTTAGCGTCTCACCAGCGCTTGCTTCGTTGGCCATTACGACGCTGTATTCGACGGTAACGCTTGCAAGAGCTGGTAGATCGAATGCTGCAACCGACAGCGTATCGCCAGTGTTAGTCGTAGTAGTCTCACTGACATCACTTGCGGTCAGTGCTGTGTTCGTGCCGGTTAGTACTGCCTCATCACTCGGGTTAGTTAGCGTTATCGCAGAGAAGGTAACACCAGAGCCGCTGCCGTCAGGCCCTCCAAGTAACTCTGTAGGCATCACATCTTCAAAGGTCACGGCATACGCGCTTGCTGTATTCCCCGTGTTGGTTACCACTGTGCGATACGTTACCGTATCACCGCTATCACTTGATGTCGCACCTGCAATGATGGTTTGCGTAATAGATAAATTCGGCTCGATAACATCCACGTCAACGTTCGCAGAAGGTGCTGGCGAGCTCACGTCTTGGTAGCTAAGTGAACCGGTACTGGTTAGCGTTATTCCACCTTGGTTAATTAAGATATTGGCGACTTCAACAGGTACTGCAATAGTGACTTGTTGAGACGTTGAAGCGCTGTTGGTGATGGTACCAAAATCCAACACGACCGGATCGGTCCCTTGAGCAGGGACGGTATTAGGTGTATTTGTGCTGGTAAAATCTGACACTGGTGTTGTAATGGTAATGGCGTCGCCGGTATATGTTAAGCCTGAAGGAAGATCTAACGTATAAACAAAGTTGTCTGTTGTACCTGTCGGTATAGAGAAACTTGCCGTTAAATCAACCACAGTTCCAATAGCAGCATCGGCTGCAGTAGTCGTTAACGTAAGCGTGGGCGCATTGGCGGTCACTGATGCCATAGCAGAATCAGCGATATCGTTAACGTTTTGGCCTGAGTCGTTATTCGCGCCGCTACCAGTACGTTCACCGGTATCTGAACCGGCTGCGCCTGGCGTCGCATTTCCAGTACCTGATGCACCTGGCAAAGACGTTGCCGAAGTTGAAACGGTATTGGTGACGGTTTCTTCAAATGCAATATCAAAATTGACCTGAGCGGTGTACACAACGGTGACGCTTTCGCCCGCTTCCAGGTAATCAATATTGCTGGCCGGGCAACTAACGTTATTTGACTCAACCGTTAGTTCATTGCCGCTAACGCTTGCACAGGCTGATACATCTATGCCCACGCCTCTTGAATGCGTTGCGCTTACTAATGACACACTGTTAAACCGTGCAGGTACGTTGTCGTTGATGTACCAGTCATACGCACGCGATACGGCAGTTCCCGACGTATTTGTTAACGTAACGGTGAATGTTACTTCGCTTCCACCATCTACAGTTGATGGCGAAGCTGTTTTAGTTACGGTTAGGTTTGGCTCTGCAATACGAATATTCTGAGTCGTGTTGTTACTTTGATTTGTGCTGCTTTGGTTAAGGTAGTTTACTTCCCCCGTTACCGTCTTGTTGTTAGTGCGGTTGTTGTCACTCGTGTTTTGGGTAAGTACATCAAGGGTTACCGTAATACTTTCATCACCCGCATCGTTGTCATTATTTGTAACATCACCTAAATCGAAAACAACCGACTGCCCATTAATGACAGGGGTAATGGAGGTATTTGAAGCAGTGATCGACACGCCGTTTGCAGTTGTAAAGCCCGTATCAAATGTTCCGCGAATTAAGGCAGTGCCCGCTTGATAGGCCATTCCAGCAGGCAGAATAACTTCGATAATGTCCTGATTAGCAGTTTCTAGCGTCTGTCCCTCTGGTACGACAGTTGTAAACGCGTAGGTAAGCACTTCCCCTATAGCCGATTCACGAGTACCTGAATCACTCGTAAAAGTTTCTGAAGAAGCTATCAACGTAATATTGTCAGCTGAAATTGCTCTTGTGGCCGTGGTACCTGTGCTACTGGACTGAGAGTCACGCTCAACGGCTTGTTCGCCTGTTTGGCTATCACCTGTAGCTTGCGCGGTAATATCAAAAGAGGAACCAGTCTGTGCACCTGCTTTTACTTCAGCAGTATAAGTGAACTGCACGCTATCACCAGCGGCTAGCTCCGTACCTGAATACGTTACTCTTTCTGGTGTAGTTTGTAGTGCATAAGTAAATCCAATTGGGGTTGTCCCTTCGGTGACATTGGTGAAAATATCAGTATTAACATTGCTGACCACTTCAACATCATAAGCGGTAGCTGTACCTGTATTTTCAACGTTAATGGTTACAGTTACCGTATCACCTGCTTCTACGCCAGAGCTAGGCGACACGCTTGTTGTTGCACTTAACACATGTTCAGCAAACTGATTAGTTGACGTAGCTGAAGCGTTGTCGGTGGTATTGTTGGTTCCCGCATTTACCTGCAGCTGCTTGCTTTGCGTTGACGTTGTAGCGGCATTTTGTGTGACGTCTTGCACCAAGGCTTCAAGCGTAATTGAAAATGTATTATCGCTTGGATCGTTATCATTATTAGTGGTTGTACTGCCGTTAAACACAGCTCTAACCGTTTGCCCGCTTTCGACAGTTCCCGACGATGTCACGGTTGGGCTGGCACTTACGGTTCCGTCAAAACCTGTTGAATTTACCGTTAACGTATTGCTGTATTCAAAGCCAGCAGGGAGCGTCATATCTACTGTTAAGTCATTCGTTGTGCCCTCTGGCAAAGTCACGTCTACCCGATACTGTACGGTATCACCTACCACAACATTCCCCGTGGGGCTTACTATTGTTGAAGCAATAGCAATATCTGAAACGGTGACAAATGCGTCATCTGACTGCGGATCAAAGGTCGCAGCCTGCCCCTGTGCAGAAGCCCAATCAATCGTCGCTTCAGACGTGATGACATCGTTAGGCTCTGCAGTTTGTGCAATATCTTGAGTGAAAGTAAGCACGTAAACTTCACCTGCGGCGAGGTTCTGTATGCTGTAAGTACCATCTGCTAGTGAGCCGCTGCCCAAGGCTACACCATTCCCATCGACTGTTGCAGATACAAGGCTCTGCGAAGCCACGCCAGAAACGATAGGAACACTGGCGGTGGTGTCAAATGATGTAGCACCACCTTCGTTAGTTACTGTTAAGGTGTACTGAATCGTATCTCCGGCATCTACATTTCCTGCAGAAGTAGCAAGTGAAACGGTCAATTCTGGAGCACGAACAAGAATTTTAGCTGACTTAAGATCGGCAGTGATTGCATCAGGCGTATTGGTCGAAGTACCTTGGAATAAGTTCGCCAATTCCAACCCATCAGCATAGGGCTTATCGGTTACCTCAACGGTAAAATCAACTTCTAGTACTTCAGCTTGGGTTGTTGAGATACTGCCCCAGTCTAACGTTACGCTGTTTTCAGCAGATGATACCGTGATTGTAGGTGTGAGGGTTGTTACCGTATTTTCAGCGGTATAAGAAAAGCTGGTGTTGCTCGCAATATTTGAATTTGTATCGACAGTCGTTTCTGGGATTAAGAAAACGGGCAAAGGAAGAAAATCTACAAATACAATGTCGTTAGTATCGCCAGAAGGAATATCCATGCGCAAACGATAGGTAACGCTTTCACCCGGTGCGTACTGTAATAGTTGTGTGGTTGTATCGCCGTTACCGTCAACAAGAAATTTAGAGGTACGAATACCCTCAATAGAGACCGAAGCACTTGAGCCTTCCAAGCAGCTCGACGCACCACTTGCTACGTTATATTGTGCACTTTGAGAAAACGACAGTGAATCGTTAGCAACGACAGGGGCATTACTATCAACCCCTGTGTAACCACCAACGTAATTTTGCTGAATATCTACGGTGTAAGAAACCGTCAAAACGCTTCCCCCCGGAAGCGTGCCTGTTGCGTTAGTAACGTTGTAAGTGATGGCCTCATTTTGACTGGCATCAGTACTTGAAGCAGGCCTCGTTATGTTAAACGTACTTCCATCATAGTTAACCGTGATATCAGATGAAAAATCGACGCCATCGGCTATGGTGTCGTTAAGAATTAAAGAGTCTACCGATACGTAATCAGAAATTTGGATTGAGTTAGTAACGGTAAGTGTGTTTCCGGGACTTGACTCTCCTGTATTTACACCTTGCTGTATTGCAACATGCTTTGCCGTAACCGTGTCACTGCTAGAAACCTGGGTAAGCCCATTGCCGTTAAAACTCGCATTAAAGTCAAGCGGATGCACAATACTTGACGCACTGCACTGCTGCGCATTCAGGACATTAATAAAATGCATGGGGTAGCTCACGCGCACATCATTTGCACTGCTTGTTCCCGTAGCAGAAGCACACGAAACATCTAAAATGCCACCAGTACTGGATGTAGAAGGTTCACTATCTATAGCGCACCCAGTTCCACCAGTTATCGTAGCTTGAGCGCTATACTGAACACCATTGTCTAAAACATCTGTGAACTGTAAGCTGTCTATCGTAGGGCCATTTGCAACATCTACCGTATGTGTAACGGTTGCTGAAAAACTAGGGCCCGCAGCAAGCTCGTTTTCCGCAGCAGAGCTTTGCGTAGTTACTTGGTAGAGGGCTGCCTCAACCGACGCACTTTGCGTTGTTCCTACTATTGGGCCGTTATCACCTGTTGCTGTGTCACCAAATTCATAAACAGGCGTTACCTCGATAGCAAACGCTTCCGCTGGCGTTGCATTGCTGTCTATAGTGAAACAAACATTGGTAGTTAGATCAGGGCCATTGGTTACAACCGAACCCACTGGGATATCTACCGTTGAAAAACTGAACCCTTCGGTGCCCGCAACGGTTTGCGCATTGATAGGATCTTCGAGTTCATTGTTGTTCGCAACGGTGTCAAACGTGCCGACATTAACCGTAGCGCTGTTACTTCCTATAAACGTCGCACCGTTAAATGTTAAGTCAGCATCATGAATAACGCGAAGATAAGGGCCATACCCTGTTGTACCTGAGTTAATTAACGGTATGTCGTAACAAAATGACTCCCCTATAAACGCACTTTGCGGCGGTGAGTTTGTGATAATCGGTGTTGCAGCAAAGACAACTTGAGCTGTGCTTAGAAATAGCGATGCGGTAATGAGGGCTTTGGACAATGTGCGGATCATGTCTTTCCTTTCATTCAATTTATTGAGGCCGAGCAAAACCTCTACTCACTGTTACTTTTCCAATTACCTCTGCTAGAAACGTTAAAATAATGTAAACAACTTCCAAACAAAGACTTTGAAACCTAGTTCATGAAATTCAAATTCGCCAACTAACAAAACGATTTTTTGAATAATAAAAACCTAATATCTTTTTATAAGTTAGTAGGTTACGAACGTATTTCGAAGGACAGTACAGGCTCTGTTACAAGAAAAATAGTAGACATAAGGTTAAGGAAAGGTAATGAGGGTAAACCCCTATTTCATTTTCAAAACGCTTTAAATTTGCAGGCTAGCGACACGTTTTGTTCGAAAAACAAGCTCGCAGTCTGGGTGTAGAGAAACATTAAATTTTCAAAAATTCGTACGTGATATCACGAATAAAACTTGTGTTTCTTGATCCTACGCAATAAACTTTCAGTAATTTCTGAAACTTCTGGATGGTAAAAATGAAAATGACGCCTTTAATTACATCTGCGGTTATGCACTTTGGCGAAATGGGAAGTCGTTGGGGTTTCAACAGAACAGTTGGGCAAATTCTTGCGCTTATTGTTTTAAACGAAGAGCCCATTTCGGCGCAGGAAATTGCAGATGCGCTCAACATATCCAGAGGCAATACCAGCATGGGTTTAAAAGAGCTTCAGTCATGGCGCTTAGTTAAACAGCATCTTGTTCCTGGTGAGAGAAAAGAGTTTTTTATTCCGGCTGGCGATATTTGGACATTGGCCAATAGAGTATTTGAAGAACGAAGAAAGCGCGAGATAGACCCAACCATGAGTCTACTGCGTGATTTGTTGCTTGACGCACCTGCCAATGAAAAAGAGGCAAATGCACAACATAAACTGAACGAAATTCACGATTTACTCGAATCAATTACGGCATGGTCTGAAGAGCTTCAAAATCTTGGGCCTGAAAAGTTAAACACGTTGATGAAGTTGGGTTCTGGCGTGGGCCGTATGCTTGAGCTTAAGGACAAGCTACTTCCGGGGAAAAACAGCGTTAACTAAGGGGGCCTTCTGTGGATGCATTCTTGCTGTCTCGTTTACAATTTGCGTTAAATATTAGTTTTCATATTTTGTTTCCAACCATCACCATGGCGATGGGCTGGTTTCTATTTTACTTCAAGCTGCGCTCTAATATTTCAGGTCACCCTGTGTGGATGCGTATGTATCGCTTTTGGGTACGTATCTTTGCCCTAAGCTTCGCCTTGGGTGTAGTAAGCGGCGTCACCATGTCATTTCAGTTTGGTACTAACTGGCCTGGATTTATGGAGAAAGTAGGTAATGTGGCGGGGCCACTACTCGGTTATGAGGTACTTACCGCCTTTTTCTTAGAAGCCACGTTTTTAGGCATCATGCTGTTTGGCATACGCCGTGTTCCGAACTGGCTGCATACGGCTTCAACCCTTATTGTTGCACTTGGCACCACTACTTCTGCGTTCTGGATATTAGCCTTAAATAGCTGGATGCAAACACCGCAAGGTTTTGAAGTGGTCGACGGTGTAGTGTATGCCACAAACTGGAAAGAAATTATCTTTAACCCATCTTTCCCTTACCGCTTTGTACATATGATGTTAGCGTCTGGACTGACGGCCAGCTTCCTGATAGCTGGGCTTTCGGCCTACCGCATGCTTAAAGGCGACGACAAGCTTGCGCCTAAGCTCGCGCTTAAAACCGCCACCTATACGGCGGCAGTGTTAATCCCGCTACAAATTTTTGCTGGCGACATGCATGGTTTAAATACGCTTGAGCATCAGCCTCAGAAAGTAGCGGCGATGGAAGGACTTTGGGAGACCACTGAAGGTGCACCTTTGTTACTTTTTGCAATTCCTGACGAAGAAAGCAAAGAGAATTATTTTGAAATTCCCATTCCCTATGGTGCAAGTTTAATTCTTACTCACGAACTTAAGGGCGAGATTAAGGGGTTAAATGAGTTCGAAGGAGAGCATCCGCCCGTTGCTCCTGTTTTCTTCGGTTTTAGGGTTATGGTGGGTATGGGCATGTTGATGCTTGCTGTGTCATGGCTTGGCAGTCTTTATCTTATGCGTAACAAAGACTTCCCAATTTGGCTTAAACGCACGTTTGCAGGCATGGCGTTTAGCGGCTGGATTGCTACGTTAGCAGGCTGGTACGTAACGGAAATAGGCCGTCAGCCCTATTTGGTAAGTGGTGTATTAAGAACCGCTGATGCCGTTACCCAGTTACCACCGGCGAATATTGCTCTGTCGTTCACGCTCTATCTTGTTATCTATACGGTGCTTCTAATCGCATACATGGGAACACTTATGTTGATGTGCAGAAGAGCCGTTGAAATTGAAGAGATAACGACGGAAGAGCGCGAAGTTGCCAAGGCAAAAATGCAACCTACTGACCCAGACCCAAGCACGGTTTAAGGAGAGCAAACATGTTTGAAAGTGTATCAGCAGAAATGCTCGGAAATATTTATGTGGGTTTACTTGGTTTATCTGTATTGCTGTACGCCATTTTAGATGGCTACGACTTGGGTGTGGGTGTACTTATTCCGCCAAGAACAGAAGCGTTTCGCGATGACATGATAGCCTCCATAGGCCCTTACTGGGATGCTAATGAGACGTGGCTTGTGCTCGCCATAGGTCTACTGCTTATTGCTTTCCCTGAAGCCCATAGTGAGTTTTTACAAACCTTGTACTTGCCTGCAACCTTCATGTTATTAGGGCTTATTTTGCGCGGCGTAGCGTTCGATTTTCGCGCCAAGGTTGTGCAGGTGAAAAAGCGTAAGTGGGACATGGTATTCAAATACGGTTCGCTTTTAACCACATTAGCTCAAGGGTATATGTTAGGTATATACGTGACGGGGCTTCGCACAGATATTTGGGCGCAAGGCTTTGCACTTCTCGCTGCATTTGGTGTTACGGCTGCTTATGCGTTTATTGGCTCGTGCTGGTTAATACTTAAAGGCGAAGGTGAGCTTCAACAAAAGGCGTATTACTGGGCCAGAAGAGGTTTAGGGGTACTGGCGGTAGGAATTGTCGCGGTAAGTATCGCGAATCTAACCTTACACGATGACGTACGAGACTTATGGTTGTCTGCTCCTTGGGGCTATGTGCTTTTCGCTATTCCAGTAGCGTGTTTTGCGCTTCTAGCACTATGTGGTGTGTTGCTTAAAAAACTGCCTGATGCACAAGGGAAAGGCGAATGGCTTCCGTTCTTTATTGCCCTTCTAGTATTTTTACTTTGTTTCACCGCATTTGGCATAAGCTACTATCCGTTTATCATCCCTGGACAGATGACGGTGATGGATGCGCTTAGTGATGCAAGCTCTCTGCGCTTCTTGCTTGTTGGCGTAGTTATTGTAGTACCTATTATTTTGGCTTATACGGCCATGGTATATAAGATATTCTCCGGTAAATCAGAGAAGCTTTCTTACTACTAGCCTTTGTTAATGGGATCGCAGCAGATCCCAATTACTTGAAACAATAGTGAACATCATTGAAATTCAATGGTGTTCACTTTCTATTCAGCGCTATACTAAACGCTGTACATTGCGAGTTTCTTGCGGTTCCCGACGCCTTTCCTGTGCTTGGGGCATTTGCGGCGACCAGTATCCCCAATCCACGAACTCGATCTGAAAACCTGCGATCAAAATATGATCCTTTCCCTCGAACAATGTATACCAATGACTAGAGGATGTTTAGCGTTAGCTAGTCTACCCTTAAGGTGTGATCAAAATTTAAACGTTACTTACCGTTAAATATTTTGTTGACATCAAACTGTAATATTACTATATTTTATTTGGGGCAATTTTTAATAGAAGGAGCCAATACCATGGAAAATGTATTCCATTCGTTCTCACGGTTCTTCAAGCGCGCGCACCCCTACACAGTCGCTCACTATATCGGCCGTAAAAATGCGCAGCGTATCTTAGGATGTAAAATCAAAAAGAAATCCAAGATATTCGCCGACCAGCACGTTGAAGACCAAAATCATTAATTTATATGGGGCCCGTCAAACCGGCCCCATTTTTTTAGCTCAATTTAAATCTATTAACGTTTTCCTGAAGGTTCTCAGCCAGGCTGAATAAGCTTTTCGCTTCACTATTCACATTGGTATTCGCGGCTTTTACTTGATCGCCCAGCATTTGAAAATCTAGTGCCCCTTCGCGTGCAACTTGCACCTGATCTTTAGCGTGTTGTACAAGAGCCGAAGCCTCATTGCTCACCTCAACTAACGATAAAACGCTTTTGCGTCCGTCTTCCAACGTAATCACCAGCTCATTGGCAAGCCCCAATGCGTTGTGTGCCTTGTCTTTATTCGAAGTCATAGTTTGTACAGAATCACGAATTGACTGCACTATTTTTTCTAACATGGCATTAATTTCAACTGTCGATTGATGAGTTCTTGATGCTAGCGTACGCACTTCATCCGCCACCACCGCGAAACCTCTACCCGACTCTCCTGCTCTTGCCGCTTCTATTGCAGCATTAAGTGCCAATAAGTTAGTTTGATCAGCAATCTCAGCAATGGTTTTCACCACACTCGATACGTTTTTTCCATCGCTTTGCAGCTTATCTAACGTAGTAGCAGTTTTATCAATGTTAAGGGTTAAATCAGAGATGGCGCGCGCTGTGGTTTCCACATCCACCTTACCTTGCGCTATCTGGTGGGCACTACCTTTCGCTTGTTCCGCAGCTTTTATAGATAGAGTAAGACTTTGTTCCATTTCATCAGACAGATTATCCATGACTGACACTAGCTGCTTAATGTCTCCTTGAAAGCTTAAGATAGCGGTTGAAGAGTGTGATGTTGCACTGTTAAGTGTTTGTGAGGAGTGGTTCAGGTCATTCACTGCATGTTGAAGGTCAGTCATTCCCTTGTGAAATACGGCTAGTAGACCTTGAACGCTATGCGTTATCGCGTGGAGTTCTTGTAAATTTTGAGTAGGTAGACGTGACTGTAAATTGCGTGTTTTTGCAATATCGTCAAGCCTCTTAGCCATCTCTTCGATAGGATTTGCGATATTCCGCTTAGCAAGTATGTAGCCCATTATGGATACAGCCAGTAGCAATATGATTAGGCTGTAGATAGTGAACTGGCTCACACTGAGTTCAGCAGAAATAGCCATGGTTCGAGAGTTCGCAGCACGCTCAACACCCGAGCGTACCCCAGTCAAAAGTGCATTTAGTTCAGATGCTGCTTGGGTAATGACTTGAAGATTTTCCCGTGCAATATCCCAATCTATAGATGTTGCTGACATCGTTTGCTGTAAAGACGCAGCTGACGCAACCAGTACATCAAATTTTTCTTGAGCGGCATCGCTTCCCATATAGCTGAATTGGGAAAATTTGGCGTTGGTCTCGTCGACGAGCCGGTCTTTCTGCCCGTTATATTCGCGACTACTTATTGTGGTTCCGTATAAGGAATACGCGATAAGCACCAGCTCTTTACTTTGAGTTTGTATATCATCGATAGCGCTTAACGAGGGTAATGTTTCAGCCACGTAGGCTTCTACTAAGTTTTCGACATTGGCGTTGTTCTTTGTCAATACAATTGCCGCGATGAGCGACACAATTACAACGAGAAGATAACCGAGCAATATTCTTTGCTTGATGGTTTTAAACATATAACCCCCATATTATTTAGGGGCACGCCTATACTTGTCGCACGTCTCTGCACCCTTTTCTATTCGTAGTAGGACAAAATTTACTTCTCCTACAATTGAACAAAAATAGACCGCTACGGTTGCTTTTTTCTTTCAGATTTTTAATCGGGAAGTTATCGAATTTATGTAAGTTAGAGTCTTCAACTGCAAATTGCCTCATCTATCACCGAAGGTATTGAGAAAACCAATGCTAATTATGAGGGGTTAAATATGGTTAAGCGGTACCGAGGTTGTGTACTTAATCTGCTCCATTGCAAAGCTTGAAGTGACGTCGGAAAACTCTATACCGTTAACCAATCGCTTATAAAAATGATCAAAGCAATCCATATCGGTAACGAGGACTTTTAGCAGGTAATCGTATTCGCCAGACATACGATAACATTCAACAACTTCATCAAATGATGCGGCGTGTTTAGCGAAACTTGCCAGCCACTTTCCATCATGTCTGCCCGCTTTTACTTGAACGAAAACGGTCATGGCCAGCCCCAGGTGTTTTGCTTGCAACAGCGCTACTCGCCTAGAGATTATGCCCTTCTCTTCTAGCTTTTGAATACGCCGCCAGCAGGGCGTTACCGTAAGCCCAACTTGCTCAGCGATTTCTGCGACAGGCGTGTCAGCGTTATTCTGTAGCATGGCCAAAATGGCTTTATCTATTGTGTCTATACCGCTTGTTTTTTCACTACGCATAGTGAGATGTTGCCCTTTATTTCCATGTTCTCAGTTTTTCAGCGAATTACGTCAGGCGCTTTACTTTTATGGAGGCTATTTACAGCCACCAAGGCTGACTAAAGTCGACATTTTCTGGTGCAATTTCGTATTGAAAGGGAGGCGTAAATACATCCCAAAATGCATCCCGCAAGTCCACATCTATTATGCTAAGTTTACCTGCATCGCGATAGCGAGATAACAGTGTATTGTAAGCGTCAATCGGCATTTGCGGGTTAGACTGGCGAAAGATAACACGCCCTCCAAACTCTTCATACATCGCTTTTTCTGTTTGAAACTGTAGAACCTGCTTGGCCGCTATCTCTTTAATGGGTTTCGTTGCCGTTTCACTTGAAACCTGACCTTCAAACTTCTCGATAAACCTGCTTACCAGTGTTTGATTAACCGTTATGCCTTTTTGTTTTGCATAGTCCTCTAAAACAAGCTCATAAATTCTGTTAGACGCATTTACACGGACCACATAATCAAGCATACCTGCGTAATTGTCTTTCGCTTGCTGCTTCAAGTTTTTACGTTCTTCTTCACTAGGCACGACGTCTGCCATACGGATTTCGGTATTAAGCACCATTGCTAAAACACCCTGATCATCGACTTGTCCATTTGCCTGAGCAGCATAAGCAAGGTTTGAAATTAGAATAAGTAGCGCGGTGGCCAATGAAGATCGAATAGTTGATGTCATGCGCATTAAGCACTCCCTGTAGACGTATTTATCGCCGCGATTACGAACACTTTGAGTCTCGCTGAGTGGGTAATTAACTGTGCGGACTGGTATTACCCAAATGGGCGTTGTAATGAGTAAAGCATTAAACGCTATGACTACGCAATACCGTGGCGTACTGATATTAGGAATATGCTGCGAGCTTCAAATTTATTGGGGTGAACGAGTGCTTATGTGGTGTAGCCGAAAAAGGATGGCGATAGCGACGCGGTAGACTAGCTATTGATGAAAAGCGTTATTCGTTAGAAATGATATATACCAAAAGCGGTATGGACTAAAAGCTTTGTCGCGCGTTTAGCGTGGGTGTGGAAATACAGACATTAGAAAGAAAAACGGCGGTCAAATGACCGCCGTTTTTGAATTCTTAGATAGCTTGCACGTTAGCAGCTTGAAGACCTTTTTGACCTTCTTCAACTTCAAATTCTACTCGCTGACCTTCTGGAAGCGTTTTGTAACCGTCAGAGATGATCGCACGGAAATGAACGAATACGTCCTTACCGCCGTTATCTTGAGTTAGAAAACCGTAACCTTTATCAGCGTTGAACCACTTAACTGTGCCTGTAACTTTAGACATGTCGTATAGACCTCAAATATCGTATTAAATTGCGCATAAGCGCGTGTAACTAAGTTCTTTAGAGTCTTTAAATTGGCGGAGTATTGGGTCTTACTTACGAATGGACAAACAACTTACAACAAATTACCGGGTAACTCGAGTGGTTTAACATATAGCAAATAATACAAAATCGCGTCTCTTTAAAGACTTTGGCTTAAAGCCAAAGCCACTATAACACTCTTCGGGACGATTAATATACAAATTAATTGATAAACTACGGATTTCATAAATATTTCACCGCAGCGTAACAAAAATTAATGCCCTTTCCGCCAGGCTAAATACCAGCAAATTGCGCCAATTACGCCTGTACTTGCAGGGAAATACCATGATAAATCGTACATTGGCAGTATTGCTGTCATTAACACAAAAGTGGCGCCCACTACGCTTAAATGAGTGGTCTGAGTTGTTTTCTTTTGCTCTTGGAGCAGTGCCAAATGGGCCCTTTGTTGTTGCAATGGCAAGCGCTTCATTTGCTGTAAACTGTCGTACAGCAGGTCTGGCATTTCAGGTAGTTTTTCAGACCAGAAAGGTAAATTGTCTTTCACCTTCCCCATCATGGCGGTAAAGCCAATCTGCTCTTTCATCCAGTTTTCAAGAAACGGCTTAGCGGTTTTCCAAAGGTCGAGCTGAGGATACAACTGACGGCCTAAGCCTTCGATATACAGCAATGTTTTTTGCAGTAGCACAAGCTGTGGCTGCACGACCATATTGAAACGACGTGCCGTATTAAATAGCTGCAGCAGCACGTTGCCAAAGGAAATTTCAGCAAGTGGCTTTTGAAATATAGGTTCGCATACCGTGCGAATAGCCATCTCGAACTCATCGATATTGGTATCTTGCGGTACCCAGCCTGAGTCGGCGTGAAGCTGGGCGACTTTGCGATAGTCGCGGTTGAAGAAGGCAATAAAGTTCTCAGCCAGATAGCGCTTATCTTCACGATTGAGCGTACCCACAATGCCAAAATCGATAGCGATATATTTGGGGTTTTCAGGGTGTTCGGTAGAAACAAAGATATTGCCCGGGTGCATGTCTGCATGGAAAAAACTGTCGCGAAATACCTGAGTGAAGAATACTTCCACACCGCGCTCGGCCAATTTTTTCATATTGGTATTTTGGGTAAGTAATGCGTCTATATTTGAAATTGGCAGACCGTAAATACGCTCCATAACCAACACATTGCTGCGACAGTAGTCACTGTAAATTTTAGGTACGTATAAGGCGTCTGAGCCTTCAAAGTTCCGCCCTAACTGAATACCATTTGCAGATTCACGCAGTAAATCAAGCTCATCAACAATGGTCTTGCGGTATTCCACAACCACTTCGACAGGACGCAGCCGTTTGCCGTCAGGAAGCCAGCGTTGAAGCACGTTAGCCAAGCTAAATAAAAGCTCCATGTCCGCCACGATGGTATCGCGAATATCTGGGCGCAATACCTTTACCACGACGTCTTCGTTGTTATGCTTCAACTTTGCCGCGTGAACTTGGGCTATAGAGGCAGACGCCAGCGGCGCTTTTTCAAATTCACTGAATAATTCGCTTAAATCAGAAAGCCCCAACGCTTGCTTGATAATGTCTTGTGCAGCGTCAGATGAAAACGGCGGAACTTTGTCTTGTAAACGGGCAAGTTCGTTAGCAATGGCAGGGGGAAGCAAGTCTCGGCGGGTAGAGAGCATCTGGCCGAATTTAATAAAAACAGGCCCAAGGTTTTGTAGTGCAAGGGTAATACGCTCGCCGGCTGACTTGCCCTTGTGCTTGTTTCGCACCCAAAAAATGGTATGACGCATAGCCCGCGCGTACCAGGGTAACCACTTTGCTGGAATAAGTTCGTCTAAGCCGTGTTCCAACAATACCTTGTTAATTCGGTATAACCTAACAATACGCATTTATGAGCCTGTTTCTCTCAATCTTACTTAAATTTTTCTTCTAGGCGGCGCAGTCTCGCATCGGCACTTTCTGCTCGATCGCGAAGCGCATTAACTTCGTCACTAAAGTGCATAACCGCCAGCTTGTGTGCAGCAAGCTGCTTTTCTTCTACTACGGCGTTGCCGAATACCTTCGCCATGGACGCTAGCGCTGACATCGACTTCTCATGCACGGATTTCACCGTTTTCACAGTCTGATGGGCAATAACATCGTTAGTCTTTTGTGCCAGCAACTCTTCAATGTCAATATCGAGCTGCTGAAACAAGGCACTGACCTGCTGAGCAACATTGAGCTCTCCTTCCAAAAAGAGGGCCTTTTGCTGAATAAGACGAGTCAACTGGCTGGTTTCTTTTAACTCTGGCAAGGTTTGTAGCGACGTTTTAATACAACAGTCTTTCGGCCCAAGGGACGCGACGGCGTCTTCAAACGAGCCTTGTTCGCTGAGTACGTCAATACGGTCAGAAAACGACAGCGTAATACCATAAGGAAGCGGCGAAATGAACGCGGTAAGCCTGGCGCCAGCAAGCGCTTTTAGCCTTACTTCGCTGTCTTCGTCTAAAGACAGCAACTTGTTTAAAACCGATTCAGCCGTTGCGGTAACCAGCGCAGAAGTAGGCATTAAAACTTATAACCTCTATGTAGCGCTACAATACCGCCAGTCAGGTTTTGGTAATCACATTGCTCAAAGCCAGCCAGCTCGAACATCCCCTTCAAGGTTTCTTGATCTGGGTGCATACGTATGCTTTCCGCAAGGTATTGGTAGCTTTCTGCATCGTTCGCCACTAGCTGACCCATTTTTGGCAAAATGTGAAACGAGTACATATCGTAAAGTTTGCTGAGCTGCTCTGACGTAGGCTTAGAAAATTCTAATACCAGTAAACGGCCGCCTGGTTTTAACACGCGAAAAATAGAATTAAGCGCGTTTTGCTTTTCCGTTACGTTGCGAAGGCCGAATGCCATGGTCACCACATCAAAATGGTTGTCGGGGAAAGGCAGTGCTTCCGCGTCAGCTTGCACATAATCGATGTTGCTTACCAAGCCGCGATCGCGAAGCTTATCACGGCCTACTTTCAGCATAGACAAGTTGATATCGGCAAGGGTTACGCGCCCTGTAGGACCTACCAAGCGAGAGAACTTAGCGGTTAGATCGCCAGTACCACCGGCAATATCCAATACTTTATTGCCAGCGCGAACACCGCTGCAGTCTATTGTGAAACGCTTCCATAAACGATGCACTCCCATCGACATAAGATCGTTCATTACGTCGTACTTTGCTGCAACAGAGTCAAAAACATTAGCAACTAAAGAGGCTTTTTGCCCTTTATCCACCTGTTTGAAACCAAAGTGCGTTGTATGCTCAGTAGCATTGTCGATTGCAGAGTCTGCTTGCGTAGCGGGAGTTTGATTGTCGCTCATGACAGTCCTGTAATTTGAATATTTTTATTAATGCCGAAGTGTATAGGATTGTGTGCTCAAGCAAAAGCTTTATGCCTGACTGTCTCCTGATGTAAATCAAGCCTTTGACCTTTACAAAAGCGGAGCCTGCAAGGCACAAGCTCGCTTGTTTAGAAGACTAAAGCAGCTTGCTCTACGCTACCTGATTGTTTGTGCCCCAGCTAAAGGCAACAATGGCACTGATCTCTTGCAAAGAACGGCCGCTTTCCTCATGCCATTGCGCAAATGCCGCATTGGCCGCCGACAGCGACTTTTTCGAGGTTAAGCCACCGTCGATAATTTCATTCTTTCGCAAGTAATCTTCCACGTCACGTGAGAATAAAAACGTGTCTATGCCTAGTGCACGAAGCATGTAGGGGCCGGTGTTACCGCCTAATCGCGCACCGCGTTTTTTCAAAAACGCCCAAAGCTCAGTGATATTGTCTTTTTCAAAGCCTGCTACGAACTTACCAAAGCTACCGTGCTCCAGGGCTACGTCTTTGATCATCATGGCATTGTCACGCACTGTCATCACTTTTTTATAGTTGCGAACAATGCGCTTATCTGACGCTTTTTGCTCTAGCATTTCATCAGGCATCAACAACACTTTATCAATGTCGAACCCGAAAAATACGGTTTCAAAGTCGGGCCACTTTTGCTCAATAACTCGCCACACGAAGCCCGACTGGAACACTTTTTTGGTCATCGCCGCTAAAAAGCGGTCGTCAGGAATTGCTTCAATTTGCGCTTTAGAAAGTGGCGCTTGGAGCATGGCTTCAAGCACCCTTTCACCGCCTTTGCGCTCGCACGCTCGGCGGTAGATAGATTGAAAAGACTCTAACTTAGACTCTTTCATGTGTGCCTAGCCTTTAATACCGCTGTGACGAAGCAAAGCGTCAACTTGGGGCTCGCGCCCTCTAAAAGCAACAAACAAGTCCATAGGAGGCTTACTACCGCCCATTTCTAAAATGTTTTCTAAGAACGCTTTGCCCGTATCGCGGTTAAAGATGCCATCCTCTTCAAACTTGCTGTACGCGTCGGCAGAAAGCACCTCTGCCCACTTATAGCTGTAATAGCCCGCTGCGTATCCACCAGCAAATATGTGACCAAAGCCGTTTTGGAAACGGTTAAACGATGGAGGGATGACCACGGCCACCTCTTCACGCACTTTATCCAATGTGCCCTGTACGTCTACCTCACTGCCCTTTTCGCTATGCAGTAAGAAATCGAAAAGACTGAATTCAAGCTGGCGTACCATCTGCATCGCTGACTGGTAATCCCGTGCAGCAAGCATACGCTCCAGTAAATCAGCAGGAAGCGGTTCGCCAGTTTCATAGTGACCAGAGATAAAATTAAGTGCGTCTTCTTCCCAGCACCAGTTTTCTAAAAACTGACTTGGCAGTTCAACCGCATCCCATGGCACACCGTTAATACCAGATACACCGGCTACGCGCATTTTAGTAAGCATGTGATGAATCCCATGACCAAACTCATGAAACATGGTCACCACTTCATCATGGGTAAATAGCGCAGGCTTATCCCCTACAGGTGCGTTGAAATTACAGGTAAGGTACGCAACGGGTAGCTGCAATTCGCCATTCATTTTTTCACGACGTACGCGACATTCATCCATCCACGCGCCGCCACGCTTTTTAGCTCGTGCGTACAAGTCTAGGTAAAAGCTGCCGCGCATCACATCGGCATCGTCAGTAATGGTGAAGTAACGTACATCGCTATGCCACGTATCGATGCCAGGCTGCTCAATAATTTTTAAGCCGTACAGGCGATGTACAACCTCGAATAAACCAGACAGCACTTTATCTTCGGGGAAATAAGGGCGAAGCATTTCATCAGAAATCGTGTACTTTTCCTGTTTCAGTTTCTCGCTGTAATACGGTAAATCCCATGCCGCTAGCTCGCTGACACCATGCTTGTCTTTCGCGTACGCTCGTACTTCTTCAAGCTCTTTCTCTGCCTGAGGCTTAGACTTAGCCGCCAAATCACGCAAGAAACCGATGACCTGATCGGTAGAATCCGCCATTTTAGTCGCTAGTGAACGCTCTGCATAACTTGAAAAACCTAACAATTCAGCCAGTTCAGTACGCAGCGTTAAGATTTCTTTGATTATATCGGTGTTATCCCACTTACCCGCATTAGGGCCTTGATCAGACGCTTTCGTTGCATAGGCGCGATACATTTTTTCGCGAAGTTCGCGATTATCGGCGTAAAGCATGACTGGCAAATAAGACGGAATGTCTAACGTAAACAACCAGCCTTGTAAGTCTTTTTGGTGCGCAGCTTGCGCCGCTGCTTCAAGGGCTGACTCTGGCATACCGGCAAGTTCAACTTCATCGGTAATGTGTTTAGTCCAGCCCATAGTGGCGTCCATCACATTGTTGGAAAAGGTTGACGATAGCTCGCTAAGCTTTGCCTGAATCTCTGCAAAACGCTTCTTTTGCTCTGCGGGAAGCGCTACACCTGACAATGTGAAATCGCGAACGGCGTTTTCTATCACTTTCTGCTGCTCTTCGCTTAAGGTCGCAAATTCGTCAGACGCTTTGAGGGAAGCATAAGCATTGTAAAGGCCTTCGTGCTGGCCTACCCAAGTCCCATACTCAGATAGTAATGGCAAACACGCATCGTGAGCTTCACGCAATTCATCGCTGCTCACCACGCTATTCATATGAGAAACCGGCGAGAACATTTTGCTTAAACGATCATCGACCTCTTCAAGGCGCAGCACTAGATTTTTGTAAGAGTAATCTTTCGACGCCACGACCTCATCTATTTCGCTTTTGCACGCCGCAATGGCTTTTTCAATTGCAGGCTTAATAGAGGCAGGTTCAATAGCAGAAAAAATTGGTAGACCATCTACCATTTCAATTGCAGGGGTTGTCATAATCTTTTTCACTCTTAACACTTTGATAGAATAATGATGGGGCTTCGCTGATTAAAAGCAAGCTATTGTTTTAGCCACTGTTGACCTATTTTGAACTTACTAGCCGTTAACGTGCATGGATCATGATTATTGCCTATATTTACGAATTCAATGAATGCCGCTGCACCGTTTTTCTTAATGCCCCTCATAAAAACTGAACAACACAGCCGCCTCCGCCAAGCGCTGTCACAAATGTCACATTTCATCCTTTTGTCTACTTTGTCCCTTCGCTGTTCAGCGTCTATAATTTCGATTAATAAATCTACAAGGCATAGATATGAAAACGTTGACCTCAGGCGAAATAGCCTCGTATTGCGATGTAAATCTGCGCACCGTAATTCGATGGATCGAAAGCGGTAAGCTGAAAGGCTTCAAACTTCCTGGGCGTGGAAACAACAGAGTATTAGTAGAAGATTTTGTCGCCTTTCTTGAACGACACGACATGCCAATTCCCGATTCATTGAAAGGCATTGCCACGCCCTCAATATTAATTGTTGACGATGAAATGCCAGTTGCCAAGTCTATTCAGCGCGTGGCCAGACGGGCGGGTTATGAGTCGTATATCGCTACAGGCGGCTTCCAAGCGGGGATTATGCTAAGCCAATACGAGCCCAAAGTAATGACCCTCGATTTAAGTATGCCAGGCATGGACGGTTACAGCGTTATCGAATTCACGCGAGATCAGAGTAAATATAAAGATCTCAAAATTGTGGTCATATCGGCACTCGATGAAATTAGCTTGGAGCGCGCGCTTGAGATAGGGGCTGATGCCACCTTACAAAAGCCGTTCTCAAATCATGACTTAACAATGGTCCTTGAGCAGTTTATGTCGATGTAAATCGATTTGAAGGGAGTGACATTATGGCCTGGTTATCGCGATTGGCTCTTTTAAGTTTGCTTGCTGGTGTTTGCGCATTACCGACAAATGCTAAACCCCTTACTTTTGCTGTTGTACCTCAGCAGTCTGCCAAGAAAATGGCTGAAACATGGCAACCCTTAATCGACTATGTGAGCAATTACACCGGTTTTAAGATTGATTTTAAAACTGCAAAAGACATTCCCACCTTCGAGGCTAATCTCGCCGACGGCAAATATAATATTGCCTACATGAACCCCTACCACTTTGTGGTCTTTAATGAATCTGCGGGATACCGCGCGCTTGCGCGCCAACGCGATAAAGAAATTCGCGGCTTACTTGTTGTACATAAAGACAGCCCCATACGCTCTCTGGATGACTTAAGCGGTACTGAAGTAGCCTTCCCAGCGCCAGCTGCGTTTGCTGCCACAATTATCACAAGCGCTCACTTGCGGATGAAAAGCATTGCTTTTGTACCGCGCTACGTCAATTCTCATGACTCTGTGTACCTCGCAGTACAACGGGGCTTTTTCAATGCTGGGGGTGGCATTGTCCGTACGCTTAACAGTTCACCTGACGACGTTAAACAAGAATTACGTGTCCTTTGGAAGAGCAAAGGTTATACGCCTCATGCTATCGCAACCCATCCAAATATGGCACTCGCTGACAGACAAGCTATTCTTAATGCATTACTTGCTTTGTCGAATGACACAAGTAAGTCTTGGATTTTAAAAGGTATTGGATTTAACGGCTTTATAGCGTCAAACGACAGTGATTGGGACGACGTGAGAGCATTGGGAATAGCGTCGCTATCGAGGCCGCATTTATGAGTAGACTCGTATGAAACTGTCGTTGCGTATAAAAACAATAACAGGCATCGCATCAATAGCAGCGCTTTTGCTGCTAGTGCTCATTGTGACGGTGTTTCAGCTACTTAATGACCTTGTCGACAGTAACATAAAAAAGTCAGCCGACACCACGGTTGCCCTTTTTGTTTCGACGACAAAAAATGCCTTTTTAAGCTACGACCTTGCAGCTCTAGATGCCGACGTTTCAGAAATCCTTACCAACCCCAATATTGCTTACGTCAAAGTTAAAGACAAATTAGGCAGAGTTTTCGTAGAAAAGGGTAACACCAACGCACTAAACCGGCCTTTTACTGCCGACACAAGTGTTTCAGACGCTGATGATGGTATTTACGACACCCGAGCCCCCATCATGGTAAACAGGACTTTGTACGGCTATGTAGAGATTGGACTTAACATTGCTTCAGTAACTGAATCTGTGTCAAGGGTGAGAAACTGGACAGTTACACTGGCTTTTCTAGAATTTATTTTGGTCGGATTGTGCTCTTACTTACTCGGTTCTTACCTGATGTCGCAACTTCATCAATTACACGAAGGCGCTAAACGTTTAGGTGATGCAGTGAAAAACAACAGCTATCAAGATGTTTTTGTTCCCGTGCGCGGCACTGATGAGTTAAGCGAACTGGCAGAGGCATTTAATCAACTGGTTGAGCGTTTAAAGGAAGAACATGCGCAGCGTCAATACGCGCAAGATGAGCTTAAAGAGCTTAACACGCTACTTGAAGAAAAGGTTCAGGATAGAACCGCATTGCTGCATCAGAAAAACTATCAACTCCAAGAGGCCAATAAAGATCTAAAAGAGACCCAGGTACAACTACTTCAAGCTGAGAAAATGGCGTCAGTTGGCCAGCTAGCAGCGGGGGTCGCCCATGAAATTAACAATCCTGTCGGTTTTGTCAGCAGCAACATATCCACCTTAAGCGAGTACGTTGCTACCTACCAAATGATATTCTCACAAATTAACGCGGTGCTTAATGAGCAAGACGAGGGTAAGCGTGCTTCTGCCTTATCAGAACTAGAAAAAATGTTAGCTAATCAAGATATGGCGTTTATCAATGAAGATATCACCGACCTTCTCAGCGATTCGAGAGACGGTTTAAGTCGGGTTGCTGAAATTGTAAAAGGGTTAAAGCTATTCTCTCGTGTAGACAGTGACCACATGCAGCAGCACAACATTAATGATTGTGTACGCACTACCCTTGCCATGGTGAACAACCAATTAAAGTATATTTGTACTGTTGAAACGCATTTGGGCAAAGTCCCTGACGTTGCCATGAATGTAGGCAAGGTTTCTCAAGTTGTTACCAACTTACTCATTAACGCGGGGCAGGCGATAGAGAGCACGGGTAAGAACGGTAAGGTAACTATTACCACCTGTACTGCGGGCAAGTTTGTCGAGCTTCGTGTAGAAGACACTGGCTGCGGTATTCCATCAAGTCATTTAGACAAACTCTTCAATCCATTTTTTACAACTAAACCTGAAGGGCAAGGCACTGGCTTAGGTCTTTCAATTTCGTTTGGCATTGCTCAAGAGCATGGCGGCACGCTCTCAGCCACCAGCAAAGAGGGAGAAGGAAGCATATTTACGTTAGCGCTCCCCCTTGTTTCACACTCAGACAAAACATTAGAGAGCGAAGGATGAAGCAACTAATAGTGTTAACAAGCAGCATTGCGTGTAATAGTTGTAACGTCGCTTATAAGGATAATAATTTATGACAGAGCCTACTACAGAACAAGCCACGACCTACACGGTTCTATTTGTCGACGACGAGCCGAATATCCTTCGCGCTATTAAGCGTGCGCTGTTCACTATGGACATCACCTTACTGCTTGCTGATAGTGGTGCCAAAGCGTTAGATCTAATGAGTAAACACGATGTTCATGTAGTTATTTCTGACATGAAAATGCCGCAGATGTCAGGTGCGGAATTACTCGAACAGGTCGCTATCAATTATCCCGAGACTTTTAGAGTTGTGCTCACTGGCTATGCCGACATTGAGTCAACAATTAAAGCTGTAAACCAAGGCAAGATACACCGTTACCTGCAAAAGCCATGGGACAACCAAGAGCTTATCGCTGTTGTAGAAGAAGGCTTAGAGCGAGTTAAGTTAAAGGCGGAAAACCTTCGTCTACAAAAACTAACACGACTGCAAAATAAAAAGCTACGCGACGTAAATGCCTCACTAGAACAAGTGGTTCAAAAGCGCACGCGCCAAATAAAAGCGGCGCTAAATAAAATCGAAAAACACAACCTTGCAATGGAGCAGGTGCTGTTCAACGTGATAAGCATTAACCCTGACATTAATGGTAAGTTTGCCATTGAGGTTAGCGAGTTGGCATCAAAGCTGGCGCGTATTGCTCGGTTAGAGAAAGAAGAAATCAAACAGGTGCGTTATGCTGGCCTTATCTGCGAGCTTGGGTTACTAGGGCTTGAAAGCGAAGATTTTAAGGCGCCATTTTCAAAGCTTAAATATCAACAGCAGCAAAACTATCTATCGCAAACCAAGCAGGCTGCGTTAATACTTGCTCCGGCTCACGAACTACATCAAGTTTCTGACATTATTGAATTTCAGTTCGAGCACTATAATGGCTCAGGCTTGTATAACAAAGTTGCAAAAGAAATACCTGCTGGCGCGCGTATCTTGGCCATAGCCCGAGATTACTGGCGCTTAGTAACTGGCAGAATGAGCGGCATCGAAATGAGCCCTCGCGATGCCAAACTAGAAATGAAAAAGCACAGAAACACCCGCTATGACGGTGAATTTTTGGACCTGTTGCTCGAAGCAGAAGATGTAACGACATCTAAACTGCTTTCTACATCATTGAAAGCCTCGCAGCTCAAAGCAGGCATGGTACTAGCCCAAAATTTGTATAACGATAGTCACATCCTTATCCTTCCCGAGGGACATGTGTTTAGTGATGCCACCATTCAAAAACTCGTACACTTTGAAGAAGAACGTGGAAAAGCGTTTAGTATTCAAATAGAACCAGAAGAGCTTTCTGCTACTATAAGTGAATAAGCTTTAAAGATTACGTGCTGAAAGCAGGATGAGCGATGCATGAATATGCTTCGCTTTGTCTTAGCCTTTTAATTAGGCTGCACTGTCCCCATTGATAAACTAAATGAAATTCCCTAAAGCAAATCTCGGTCTTTTGATTACTCTTTATGACAAGACCGATAGAGAATGATTTGCTGTGCGAACCTTCCGAAGGCATTTATGCTTATCGTTTACGTTCGCCTAACCGACAAAGAAGGCTTTTTGAATGACACATTTTGATTATATATGTATTGGCGGTGGCAGCGGTGGTATCGCATCTGCAAACCGTGCAGCTAAACATGGAAAGAAGGCCGCCATCATTGAAGCGAAAGATATTGGCGGTACTTGCGTGAACGTTGGCTGCGTGCCTAAAAAAGCCATGTGGTACGGAGCACAGGTGGCTGAAGCGATACATCGCTATGCACCTGAATACGGGTTCGATTTGTCGGTAAATCACTTTAGCTGGGACAGCCTAATTGCCAGCCGCCAGGCTTATATTGAGCGTATTCATGCTTCTTACGACCGCGCTCTTACCGCAAATGACGTTACCTTAATTCGCGGTTTCGCGAAGTTTATCGATAACAACACAGTAGAAGTCAACGGCGAAAAGTACACGGCTGATCATATTACGATTGCTGTAGGCGGCCGCCCAATCATCCCAGATATTGAAGGTGCTGAGTACGGTATTGATTCTGATGGTTTCTTTGCCTTAAAAGAGCAGCCGAAGCGCGCTGTCGTGGTTGGCGCAGGCTACATTGGAGTGGAATTAGCCGGCGTACTACACGCTCTTGGCACAGAATCGCATCTGGTAGTTCGCAAACACGCTCCGCTTAGAAATTTCGACCCTATTATTCACGAAACCTTAGTGGATATGATCCACGCTGAAGGTTGCAAATTGCACGACCATGCTAGCGTAGAGAAAGTGGAAAAAGCTGAAGATGGCGAGCTATCAGTACACTTAACCAATGGCGAAGTGTTAAAAGCTGACTGCTTGATTTGGGCGATTGGCCGTAAACCCTCTACCGACAAAATTGATATTGAAAATACCGACGTTGAACTGAACGACAACGGCACGGTTAAGGTCGACAAATATCAAAACACCACGGCAAAGAATGTCTACGCGGTTGGTGATATTACCGGTGAAGCAGAGCTTACTCCAGTGGCAGTTAAAGCAGGTCGCTTGCTAAGCGAACGCTTATTCAACGGCAAAAAAGACGCTCACATGGATTATTCAATGATTCCAACCGTTGTGTTTAGTCATCCACCCATTGGCACTATTGGCCTAACAGAGCCAGAAGCTATTGAAGAATACGGTGAAGACAACGTTAAAGTGTACACCTCTAGTTTTGCGTCTATGTACACCGCGGTAACCCGCCACCGTCAAATGACCAAGATGAAGCTGGTATGCGCGGGTAAAGACGAAAAAGTGGTAGGCCTTCACGGTATTGGGCACGGCATGGATGAAATTCTGCAAGGCTTCGCCGTTGCCATAAAAATGGGGGCGACCAAAGCTGACTTTGATGCGTGTGTAGCCATTCATCCTACCAGTGCAGAAGAGTTTGTTACTATGTAGATCGCGTTCTGGAATGTTAGACTGTAGCTGAGCACTTTCTGGAAAATGTACTACCCTTAAGCAATTCTCAATGCTAATTCGGGGTAGTACATGACCTATGTCATTCAATCCAAGCCTTTCTCTGTACTCCCCCTTTCGGTACCCAATAGTGAGCAGATTAGGCTTGAAGGAATTCCTACATTTTATTCTTCAAACCACAAATACATCACTCCCGTAAATCTTTGGATAAATTATTTAGTCAACTACAGAAAGTCGAAAGATTTAAACTCGACGGTTCGTGCTTTAAAGCGCTACTTTAATTTCATGGAGGAAAACTCGTTATCTTGGGATATATTTCCGACCGCTAAATATTTAAGACCTACCTATAGATTTAGAAACGATGACCTACTGACAAACGCAAGGTTAGGACGAATCCAGTTCTCTACAGCATCTCTATACATGAGACATGTCGTAAAATTTTACGAGTGGTGTATTCACCAAAAATTTCTTAATGTAAACGAATCCGGTAAACCTTTT
>NZ_JBHNZD010000023.1:0-98627 GCF_054960375.1 Alteromonas sp. G4i35
ATCAAAAATAGGAATAAAATTAAATAATGTTGCTAGGTAGTATTGAGTTTACGGGTACTAACAACCCAATCAACACACTCACTGCGTTCGCTGGGACGCATACATGCGGGGCGGCTTCGCCATTATGCCCCACATGCCTGCGCCCGTTATTGGAAAGTTATAAACCATGGCGGAATCTGGGCTTAGACTCTTTTTTCAGTAGTCATAAACTTCTAGTTTTTCTTTTCAATTAACAGCGTTTACCCTCAACCATTCGACTGCGTAAACAACCCACTCTTTTCGGCCTTTCTTCGCAGATAATTCAAAAACGGCTACGACCAAGTACGTGAAAGGCTGTTTCCAGTTCTACAGTTGCTACATCAGCGGTTACTTGTGACGGCAAAACTCTTTTAAACATCGCTTTCGCTCAGTACGCGCCATGGCTGGTTGTTAAAAACATAAAAAGCAAATTGACAGCCGCACTCTTTTTACTTGCAGCTTTTACCTTAAATCATTTATAACAAACAAATTAAGTCATGCGCTGGCGCGCACTGGGCCGCTGCGCGATTATAGCCCCGCGTCTGCGCCCCTTATTTGGAAGTTAGAAGGCGTCAGCCTAAACTACGTTTGGCTTTGTAAAAATCTCAGTCCAACTACCCTCACCTGTTTTTACCAGCATCGCTTTAGCTTTTGGTAGTTTTAATATCGCCGCATTAACTTCAAAGGTTGCGCATTAGGCGCTTTATCGCCAAGTTCTTATTCTCAGTCAGCAAGCGCCAATGCGTTTCTTAGTTCAAATGGCGGCTTACTTCAGTCAAATCAAAAACATTACCACGCTGTCGTTTTACTTGTTTGTGTTAATAATCAATCGTATGCTGGCTGCATTACCTTTTAAAAAGGCCAACGAAACAGGCTCTGCTTCTAACAAAACGCTCAAGTCGTTCCCTTCGGTCACTGGGACGCTTACACGCGGGGCAACTTCGTTATTGTGCCCCACGCGCAATCGCCCCTTAGCTTAAAGTTATGTGTCAAAGGTAAATCAAGATAAGAAGGATTTTTAACTAGGAACTAAAATTGGTTTGTCATTCAGCTTTATTGGCTGTGCTGTCGGCGCTTACTTCGGTCTATCTCCTGTTTACTCTCAATTACAATCAGGTGTGTTATCGGGTTTAGAAGCCGGTCTAACCTTCAGTATCACGGGTATCTTTATTGGTAGTGTATTGGCTACTGCTAGCATTCTTTCTTCGAATAAGCATGCCCCATAACAAGCCAATAAACACACTCACTTCGTTCGCTGGGACGCATACACGCGGGGCGGCTTCGCCATTATGCCCCACATGTCTGCGCCCGTTATTGGAAAGTTAGGTGCTACAAGTGAAATGTCAGTGTCAAAGCATGGATATAAGAGTTACTGGCTGGAGAAATGATAGTTACTTCAATTCAATGCCTGAGATGCAAAGTTATGGGAATGGTTGGCAATCTATTCTCAAATGTTCAACTTGTTCTCAACATTGGCTAGTTGATCATTTCGACAAAGTGCAGTCACTATTTGCTGTGAAAATTGACTCTCCGACTGATGTCAGCAAAGATCATCTATTGAGGAAACACATAAGTGCGTTACTTAAAAAGTTCAATGGTTATTCAACTAATAATTGTCAATGTGCTGGCTGTAATGAATTGGCATTAAAAGGAAAGGCTTTTTGCCCTAAATGTTTGATTACAAAGCAAGGGGTCTATGAATAAGCTCGCACCTAACAAAAAAAATAAGTCACTCATTTCGTTCGCTGGGACGCAAACATGCGGGGCGGCTTCGCCATTTTCGCACACATGTCTGCGCCCCATATTTGGAAGTTAGTACCCTCGGAGCAGGAAGCTTGAAAGTAAAACCATCCAAAAAGCTATACCTTAAAATGCTGAGAAGTCTTCTAATAATTAGCGTTTTATTCGGTTTTACTGCATATGTCTGGTCAACTTCAGTGTATGAATGTATCTCTATCTTTTCATGGGACTTTTGCGGGTCTATTGGACAAGCAGAATTAATTTACCCGCTTTTTGCCTTAGACGTGTTCTTAGCATTTTATTTGCTATCGCCGTTTTTTACCTATTTCAGTTACCGTGAAATAATCAAAAATAGAAATAAAATTAAATAATGTTGCTAGGTAGTATCGGGTTTACGGGTACTAACAACCCAATCAACACACTCACTACGTTCGCTGGGACGCATACACGCGGAGCGGCTGCGCCATTATGCCCCACATGTCTGCGCCCGTTATTGGAAAGTTATACGAATAAGTGAAAAACTAAAAAATCACTGGTAGTCTTAATGTTCAATTGAAATAAGGAAGTTCTATGAAAAGTCATACAAAAGTAGCTTTATCAACTATCGCTTTTGCAACTGTAATTAGCTTGCAATCATACATCATGTATCAACAAAATCAGGCCAAACAGACTTTACAGGTCAAAGTAGACAAGCTTCAGCATCAAATCGACAAAACAAGTAAAGCTAATCAGGAACTTCTGTCAAAAATAGAGAGGCTGGAAAGCAATTTAGAGCTTAAACCTCGTAGCCTCCTTTCTATGAATTAGCTGGCTATTCGTATAACAACTCAATTAACTCGCTCACTTCGTTCGCTGGGACGCATACACGTGGGGCGGCTTTGCCATTATGCCCCACGTGCCTGCGCCCGTTATTGAAAAGTTAGCTGCAGGTGAAACATGGATGAACAAACCAATACAATTGTAGGATTAATACTTGGTGTAATTATGGCAATAATTACATGGGCGACTATTTCCAAACGTGAACAGCAGCTTGACGATCCGAATGACGATAGTGTGGTCTATCTCGACCAACTAGTTGCAACATCAACACTTCAGAGTGGTGGGAAATACCTTTTACGAGTGCTACGACAAAGTGGAAATTTACAAAAAGATGATCAGGTGTTTGATACACATGAGGCTGCTATAAAAGCTGCGATTTCTACTTTTAAGCGTGCAAAAATTGAATACGCATTTATCACAAAAAATACAAACGTAGAGTTCTTTTTTCGTCGTCCATACCATCACCACGGTGGTAGCGCGGAAGGTAAAAAAGTTGGAAGTGTAGAAATATATAAAATCGAGTAGCCTGCAGCTAACAAACGCATTAAATCGCTCGCAAGCTCGCTGGGACAGTAACACATGGGCACTGTCGCTTCGCTCTAATTATTGCCCATGTGTTACTGCCCTTTATGCGGGCGTTATATTTCAGGGAAGGGTTATGAGTAGAAAGGATGATTTGAGAACAAAGCTATCACAACTACGTAAACTGTCTGATAGTGGGGAACACAAAGAGCACAGCTTTAATACTGAAATCGCCTTTTTAGAAGACTTATTGGAAAAAGAAGACGAACAAAGCTTAGATGCAATTAATGACTTAATCATACACCTCCCGTCTGAAGAACACGATCCTGCGTTGATTGTTCTTAAAGGTCACCTCCTCATAGAGAAATTAGTTAGAAGATTCATTTCTAGTAGGTTAGTTAATCCAGAACCGTTTGAAAAATCACAAATAAACGCATTATCGTGTATTACTATTGCGGAAAGCATGTGCCTAGCGAATGAAGAGCCCAAATGGCTTTGGACACAGATAAAAGAGTTAAATGCAGTAAGAAACAAGCTCGCCCATAACCTTCCTAATGAAAAAATAGAACAGCGCATACATAACTTTGTTGCAACTGTTTCTGTTCGTGAAAACTTACATAGTAAAACTCTCACAGGTTGCATAGCAAGATTATACGGCATGTTAAAAGGGCTTTGTGAAGTGGCTGAATCCAGTGAATTCAGGTTGTACAAGCGATGAAATATAACAACTCAATAAACTCGCTCACTTCGTTCGCTGGGACGCATACACGCGGGGCGGCTTCGCCATTATGCCCCACATGTCTGCGCCCGTTATTGAAAAGTTAGCATTCATAGAGGTATCAAACATTGTTTGATCATGAAAAGTTTGATCATTATCCATTTGAAGAAATCCCATTAGAGCAAGACCTATATTTAATGGACGAAAAATTTCTGAATGAATATGAAAAGATGATGAGTCATTTTTTGAGTAACCCACAAAATAATGATTACGAACCTGTTGGATACGTTAGCTTTGTAGCGGCAAGAAAAATTCTAGCTAACTCTGTAGAGTTATCCTGGTATGCAAATGTCTCAGATCGATTTCATGAAGTTTCGATTATCTTAACAAAAGAAAATTTTGTACGTTGCATCGGGTGCTGGCAGTATGGTGAGAAACCAATTATCTTCGTTAATGGAGACTGGTTAAATAGCCTTTATGCTCGTTCTTTTTCTGTTTTCGCTATGGTTGACGCCATAGGAGTAAAACAGTATTTGGAAGAAGATAAACTCACTACAGCAATGCTCTGTTCATTGAGGGATCGTATCGATGCACTAGCAAGTGAGTATCCATCAGTATCATTTATATCCTTTGCGGATAGCTTACTTTTGAAAAGCAATTGGTCTGTAGGTGCGCATGATAATGATGTTACTTATAGTTACGAGCCTGAGCTTTTTGTTAAGTTGTCAGCAGAAATATCGACTATTTATCAAGAGTGTTTAGGTTTGCCAACCTATTCTGTCATTACACAAGGGCAAAACTCTTATTATGATGACAATCTACTTCATATATCAGATTCAAAAAATCATATATCTCTAAATAGCTTAGGAATTCCATTCGCTCAATTAATGGACATAGAGCATACTGCTCGAGCAAAAATTCGTGCGAAAGAACATAGTCCAGCGGAAGTTTATATGGATTCACAATATTATAATTCACTAAATTTCAAGTTAGACTTTGAAAAGCGTGAACAGCCTAAAGCTTCTTATTCGACAAAAATGGTCAGTAAGGATTGCGAATATTACTTTAATTCTGCTGCCACAATTATGGATAATCTGCGAACTGAATGCTAACAAGTGCATTAAGGGCGGACGCGTAACACTTGGCTCGCGCTCGTACCTCGCTTAGTTTAGCCAAGTGTTACTTGCCGCTTATGCAGGCGTTATGTTTTTCAGGGGAACAGGTGTACTTAGGTGATTGGGATAAAGCAATAGTAAGGAGCTTGCTGACATCTAGTTTACTGTTGCCAGCGATCTTTCTTATCGGCGCAGATAACTTACAAAGTTCCGAAATCCCTGGATTAATAGCAACTTTTTCGCTCTATATTGGAGTTTTCCTACTGGTATCTATAGCAGGCTGGTTAATTATCGGGTTTCCAGTTCACTGGCTGGCTTGTAAGTACAAAAAAACAAACTATTTGTTTTACATGGTTTTACCAGTTACCTTTTCACTGGTAAGTGGCACTACTAACGGCCCTTGGATACTTGGCGTAATTGCTTCGGTTCAGACTTTAATATTTCGGTATGTTGTTTTTAAAAACAAAACATAACAAAAAAATCAAGCTCGCCTACTGCGCAGGCTGGGACGCAAACATGTGGGCTGCTCACTTCGTTCGGATTTTAGCCCACATGCCTGCGCCCCTTATTTAAAAGTTAGCTACCAGAGAAAATTATGGAAGAATCGTTCTCTTTTTTAATGCAAAATCTATCTTTAATTCTATTGATTGCATTAGCGTCCAATTATTTTATCTTGCACTTCAGGAATCGAAACAGAGAACTTTTTGAGCTTATTGGAAACGAGGTACTGATTAATCGAACTAATAAGCTTCAGTTTACTCTAGCAAGCAAGAAAACTATTCCAATTGAGAGCGTTGTAAAAATTGAGGTTCACGGTAATAGATTAAGCCTCTTTCAAAACACCAGCAACGCAACTGATGTCTGGGTGCAACCTAAGCATCTAGAGAGTGAGATTGAAAAAGCAAAAAACGTGTTTAGCCATGCAGTTTTTTTAAACTGTGGTAGCTAACAACCCAATAAACTCACTCACTACCTTCACTGTGACGCATACACGCGGGGCGGCTTCGCCATTATGCTCAGCGCATTTGCGCCTCTTAGCTTAATGTTAGAAGCTTCTGGGAAATCAATGGCTAAATCAGAAATAAGACGATTCTTAAAAGAGATCCGCACTAAGTTTCCTGACGTTGTTCCTCTTATGGAAAAACATGAGAGTTGGGCGCTTACATTTCTAATGGGAGAGTTTGCAAATTTGACGACTATTTTGTTGAACCAAGGCGACTTAGAAGAAGCACTTGAGCAGTTGCAGTACATGAGCGAGAAACTAGATACTGCAACCGAAGCAGAATTCGAGTACATAGATGTTTATTATACAGAGCACTTATTCTGGAAAGGTACCAAAGAAGGTATTGAACGTGGCTGGCCTCTGGTACCAGATAATCTCAAAAAACTGTACTTGGACTTTCATGGTAAACCACCTAGGGTAGTGGTTTAGATAAGGTTGAGGGAAGTACAATTTTACAAAGTACGATTGATGGCTTTTGTGAAACTCAGCGCTCTAAAGATGTCTTTAAAAAATTAAAACGTTTTATATCCAATAAAGCGATTAAAAAGTCTGGTGTTCTATTTTTCCCTGAGGCTCACGGTAATCTGAGAAATGGTTGGCGATTAACCCCAATTCTAACTGGTGTGCCTGAGTTAGATGTTAAGCTTGAACCTTACAATTAAGAGTGTTTTAAACATAACAAACGCTTTAACCAAGGGACGAAAAACAGCAGGCTTGCGCTCCTTCGTCGCTAATTTTAGCCTGCTATTTTGCGCCAGTTTAGCTAGGCGTTATGCATCAAGGTAAATAATGAATCGAGCGCCCCTTTCAAAAGAACCAGTTAACCTATTTATTCTTTTAAAGATGGCCTACACCGATTCTTTGGGTGCCAATGTGCTGAACAGGCATCTGAGCAGACTGCTCAAGCAACTGTTTTAAAATTGGAGCTAACTATCCGTTTTCTCCATTCAAAAGTAAGTTATTTGGAAAATGCGTAAAGTAATTCCAAGACAGACACTTCAAAGTACTAGACCTAGTCTAACTTTATAAAACGCGTTCTCTAAGTTAAAAGTCAAGGAGACAATATGCATCTCGCTCAATTGAGTATTGGAAAAGTCAGGTTTAACTTGGAGTCCCCCGAAATGGCGGACTTTGTAAATAACTTAGACCCTATCAACGCCATTGCTGAACAAAGTCCAGGATTTATCTGGCGTTTGAAAGACGAATCAGGTGATGCCACTAATATAGAGGTAGAAAATAACCCAGATATCATTGTTAACATGTCTGTTTGGGAAAGCGTAGAGTCCCTTAAGAACTTCATGTTCAAGACGCATCACATTGATTTCCTTAAGCGTAAAAAAGAGTGGTTTTTGCCCTTAAGCGAAGCATCTTATGTGCTTTGGTGGATACCGAAGGGTCATATTCCAACCCTTCAGGAAGCTATCACTAAATTAGACCATCTTCGGGAAAATGGAGAATCTCAGGATGCATTTAGTTTTAAAAGTAGTTACCCCAAGCCTGAATTGGAGAATCATTGATGTTTCCAAGGTCAGAAGGCAAACTAGTAAGGAGCTCGAACTGGCCGTTGAAATACGTAATCACGGATCCCGACACGTAGATTCTAATTTTCGCACACGAGTTTCACATCTTAGATGGCTGCCGTGTTCTCTATTAGATAGTTTAATAAGAAAGGATATTTTATGAACTTATCGTTTTTACTTGTACTTTTTATCTCTTTTTTCACAATAAATATCCTACCTTGGGTTCTAGCACTTATATCTAAAAAGGCTTCTGGTAATAACAAGGTCATCTGGTTCTTGATGTCGTTTTTATTATCATGGCTAGGCTTTATCGTTTATTACTATCTTGTGATTAAGCCAGAATGGAAAGCTGAGTTAGAAAGAAAAAAATCAAAAAGAATACTCAGAAATGAAAATGGAATGCCTATTAAAATGTATGAGCAATCTTAAGGTGAAAATTGACACGCATTTTATCAACGCTTATATGTAGATGAACACTAGTGATAGTCTAAATCTATATTTTGAAGATTTACGAAGGAACGACAATGCCTATAAAAAAATGGACTTTACAATACCTAGTCGCATATCCCTTGCTGGCCACTATTTTTGCCAGTGTTCAATACTTTAAAGGCCAGTCTTTTTCCTACTCTCTTGAATTCGGGGTTACATGGGCTTTTATATCTATTTCTATATTTGCAGCTCGCCGCATTTACAATTTTAAAAAGCGGATCCATTGCGAAATATGCAACGATATACAAAATCATAAGACCATTGAATAATCGAGCGCGCTATTTCAGTTGAGTACTCAACCTTAATTTCATGTTAAAAAAACGGGTAAAAAAATGAAAACACAAACCTTACTTATCTATTTTTTCTTTTCCTTGCTAGTCTCTTTCTCGTGTGAAGCCTCTACGCGTTCGCTAAAAATAGAAGATGATGGTTTTGTTGCTACGTATTACTCTTCAGAGTCACAAGAACGTAAAGTTGGCGTTTTAGTGCTTGGAGGATCCGAAGGCGGCGTGCCAGAAAAGCTCGCTAGTCCAATCGTTGAAGCGGGATTCCCTACCCTAGCTTTAGCTTATTTTAAGGAAGAAGGCTTACCACCAGAGTTAGAGAGAATACCTCTTGAATATGTAATTCAGGCTATGTCGTGGTTAAAATCACAACCAGAAACCACGCCGGACGACATTATTGTAGTTGGCTGGTCGAAAGGCGCTGAACTGTCACTTCTTCTAGCGTCAAAAGAACCAAGTATTTCAAATGTGGTTGCTATTGCGCCTAGCTCTGTTGTTTGGGCAGGTATTTTGAAAGATTGGAGTAAAGTGCCTGGTTCCAGCTGGACTTACGACGGGCAAGACTTAGCGTTTGTTCCTTTCAACCCGTCGGGTGAAGTTAATGGTTTGCTAGATCTCTATACGCAATCTTTAGAAAATCGAGCAGACAACGGTAAAGCTAATATTCCTGTACAGAAAATCAGCGCCGATGTTGTGTTAATGACTGGCGAAAACGATGAAATTTGGCCCTCGCCTACTATGGCTGAAACAGTTTGTGAAAAAATGAATGCGCGCACTAAACATAAGTGTAAGCACATAAACTACCAAGGGGCAGACCACTTGCTTAACTACGAGTTCTTAAAAGAGGGTAGCGATATGAACCAAACCTTTATTAAGATGCTTACTAATCACAATAACCACTAGTCAGCTTCTTCAATAAATAGAATCATATGACCATTGATGAATTCAATCACTATTGCAAAGCACTCCCCCACACTACTCACGTCGTTCAGTGGGGGAGTTCAGAAGTATGGAAAGTAGGTGGTAAAGTCTTTGCTATAGGGAGCATTAGCAAGGACGGACACCCTGCTTTTACCTTTAAAACATCTGAGCAAAACTATTATTTTCTGGAAGAAAAGCCTGGCTATAGGCCTGCGCCCTATCTCGCTAGTCGTGGAATGAAATGGATACAACAGTACAATTGCGAGAGTGATGAAGATGAAGCGTTAAAATACTATTTAAGCGCATCTTATAAACTAGTATCGTTAGGGTTAACCAAGAAAATGCAAAAAGAGCTTGGTTTAAATCAACCTCAATAAAGGTACTTACACCATGTTCAAAGCAAAAGGCTTTACGCGCAATATTCGCCCTTATGTAGAAGATGAGTTGGCATTAGCCCGCAATGAGCAAAATTACGGAAATAAGGCTGAAGCCTTCGCTCATTTGGAAAATGCCCACGTTCTTGGTCAAGCCTCTACAAGGCTACACGTTAAAGTACACGTTCAAATGCTTTTATGGGCAGTGAGACAAGGCAATATTGGTGAGTTTTTTGGTCAACTTTTCAGAATTGCGGGCGCTGCCACAAAAACTGTATTTGGGCTAGTACCTCATGGAAATACAGGTGGCGCTAACGTTAGCCCATTTAAGGCAATGCCAATTAAACCAGACTTAAATACGATCATAAAAAAAGCGCGTTCGAATGAAAATTAAGATTAACGTTGTCGATGCATTTACCAATGTAAGGTTTAAGGGCAATCCTGCTGCAGTAGTTATAACGGGTAAATGGCTTAGCGATGAAAAAATGCAAGAAATCGCTGCTGAAAATAACCTTTCAGAAACCGCCTTTTTAGTTGAAGATGATAATGGCGTATTCGCTATACGTTGGTTTTCCCCTGTGACGGAAATCGATTTTTGTGGTCATGCAACGCTGGCATCCGCGTTCGTAATCTTTAGCGAAAATTACCAATTACCGCACATTTCTCTATTCGCCAAGTCGGTTGGGATGATGAAAGTCGTTAAAAAGAGCGACGGATTTATTCAGATGGATTTCCCTAATAGAATGCCCAGCCCTGTCGGTGAAGTGCCTGAAGCGTTACTAAAAGGGCTCTCTATCAAGCCCAAAAGCATTTTAAAAAATAACCAAGCCTACTTTGCTGTTTATTCTAACGAAGACGACGTTTTAAGCGTAATTCAAGACAGCGAACAACTAAAAACACTAGCGCCTTATGATGTGGTAGTGACAGCGCCTGGTACGCAATTTGATTTTGTTTCGCGTTATTTTTGGCCTGCGAATGGCGGTGATGAAGACTCGGTTACCGGTTCAATCCACACTGGGCTAGCGCCTTATTGGGCAAAAGTATTTGGACGATCAAAACTTATGGCTTATCAGGCATCTAAACGAGGCGGCACATTAAAATGTGAGGTGGCAGGTGACCGCGTGCTTATTTCTGGCCAAGCGGTGTCTTACCTTGAAGGTTATATTAATATTTGATGGTTGATTGCCTTACACGAACTAGTCGATAAAAGAGAACTCTTCTCTCGAGTGTTGCTGCCCGCCTCAAACAAAAAAGCGGAAGATATCTAACCTTCCGCTTTCACTCACCCAACAGCACATTGCTGCATCTAGTTTTAACTAGGCAAATGTAATATTAGCGCCCTACTGCAATGCCCTCTCTGCGAGGATCTGCGCCGCCAATTAATTTACCTGATTTAAACTGAATGCCATGAAGACCGCTGTTTAAATCCACTACTTTAACGTTATGGCCGAGTGCCTTTAACGGCTCTTCAAGCTCAGCTATTGGTGTGCCCTTCTCTAACGCAGTGTAGTCGTTTCGATTAGTAATTTTAGGAAGATTGATGGCTTGCTGAATATCCAAGCCAAAGTCTAAAACTCCAATTAGGGTTTGAGCGACGTAGCTTACAATTCTAGAGCCGCCCGGCGAGCCTACAACCACCTCTAAATTCCCTTCTTTGTCGAACACCATTGTAGGGCTCATAGCACTTCTAGGACGCTTACCAGGCTCTACGCGATTTGGTACTGGAAAACGGTTTTTGGTTGGCGAAAATGAAAAGTCGGTAAGCTGATTATTAAGCAGGAAGCCTTCTACCATAATCCCAGAACCAAACATAAATTCAATGCTGGTAGTCATTGATACTGCATTGCCCTCTTTGTCTACTATAGAAACGTGTGAGGTATTGGGCAGCTCCATTGACGTACCAAGTGCTACATTCGCATCGGCGTAGGGATTGCCCGCGCGTTTGCGGCGCCACTCTTTATCAACAGCAATACTCTCGGCTCGGCGCTGAAGATAAGCGGTATTAATCATGGCCGCAAACGGCAAGTTAGTAAAATCGCTATCCGCAATGAACTTCTCGCGGTCGGCATATGAAAGCGCACTAGCTTGCGTATATAGGTTGGCAAACTCTACTGAATCCGGTGCGTATTGACTAAGGTTAAAACCTTCTAACATTTTTAGAATTTGATAAACGTTTACGCCACCTGAGCTAGGTGGTGCCATACCGCAAATGCGTTTTTCGTGGTACAGGCCACATACGGGTTCACGTTTTACTGGTTCGTAGCTTGCTAAGTCTTCCAACGACATTTGGCCAGGGTTAATCTCCGCATTATTAACCGCTTCCACTATTTTTTCGGCAACTTCGCCTTTCAGTAAATAATCGCTGCCTTTTTCAGCAATACCTCTTAAGGTTTTAGCCAGCTTCTTATTTTTCTTTACCGTGCCTTCTTTTAACGGCAGGCCTGCCGGGAAGAAGTAAGTAGAGCTTGCAGGAAAAGTTTTCAGGCCAGGGTGATAGTCTAATGCAACAAGTTTGGCTAAACGCGGCGATACTTTAAAGCCGTCTTCAGCTGTTTTGATTGTATCGTCGAACAGCGTATTCCAAGGCAGCTTGCCGAACTCGCCCTGAGCGATTTCTAGCGCTTTTACTGCTCCAGGCACGCCAACTGACTTACCGCCTACTACGGCATCTAACCAGCGCATTGGTTTATTACCTTCAATAAACCAATGAGAATTGACAGCTTTCGGTGCTGTTTCACGGCCGTCAAAGGTGTGAAGTACTTTGTTCTTATTATCCCAATAAAGGATAAACGCACCACCACCAATACCTGACGATTGTGGTTCAACCAGCGAAAGCATCGATTGCACAGCTACCGCTGCATCGATCGCACTTCCGCCCTTTTCTAAAATATTCTTTCCCGCCCAAGACGCATAGGGATTTGCCGCTACAACCATATAATCTTCGGCTTCAAATGCCTTTTTCTCTATGTAGCCTGTTGCCGCTTCTGGTTCTCCGACTTCACGTGTTTGCTTCGCGTTCGCACCAAAAATAAAACAGCTAGATAATGCAAGAGTTACCACTGAAGCTCTGAAAAAAGCACTGCGTCTCAAAATAATACTTCCTCTTATTTAAATTTTTCGGGGTTTATTGGGCGTTTTTTAAGAAACGCATCAAACGCTTCTTGAGCTGCGGTTGTGCCCAACGCTTCTAAAAATATATCAAACTCTTCGTTCATTTGTTGGTTTGTTCGCTCTCCGTCACCTTTTAATAGCGCTTTTGTTTGTTTAAGCGAAAATGAAGGCTTGGCGACGAGTTTCTCTACCGTAGTTTGAACCGTTTGATCTATTTCGTGAGCGTCGACAATTTTTGTCAGAATACCAAATTGATAAGCATCAGCAGAGGTAAAGGGTTCGCCCAGCATTAGCCACTCTGCCGCCTTTATATGACCCGCAACCTTAGGCAAAAGATAACTTGATGCATATTCAGGAACAAGCCCTAAGTTGATGAATGGTAGAACAAATCGGGTATCTGGAGTGGCGTAAACAAAATCGCAATGAAGTAAAAGCGTTGTGCCTATGCCCACTGCTAATCCGTGAACTTGTGCAATAACCGGTAAATTACATGCCGCCAAAGCTCGCATAAAGGCAGCTGTTTCTGGCACCTGAGCGTGATCTTGTTGCTGTGCGAAGTCTCCAATGTCATTTCCTGCAGTAAAACAATCGCCCGCGCCTTTAATAACCACCACTTTGGTTGAGCCATCGTTTTTAACACCTAATATGGCATTCGCCATTTCTTGATACATGTCGCGTGTTAACGCATTTTTCTTATCGGTTCGGTTAAGTGTAATGGTTAAGCATTGCTGAATTGTTTCGGTAATAATGTAAGACATAATTACTCCTTTACTGTCGTCTTTTTGTTTTGGGCGTACTTCAGTTTTCACCCTGTAGGCAATTTCTGTATCATAGCCAGCAAATTCTAATTTCAAAAATAACTAACACTGATGATGTCACTGCCGTTTTCGCTTAAGTATAGCGCTGGTCCTTTATTTATTGCGCTATGCTCCGTTGTCGCGTTTTTCTTTGAGCCTATGTCTGGCAATTATTTGGCTTACGACAGGTACGCCATTCAAGGCCTGGAAACTTGGCGAATAGTCAGCGGCAATATCGTGCATACCAATGGCTACCACCTACTTTTAAATTTAGCAGGTCTGGCGCTATTGTGGGCCCTACACGGTGAACATTATCGCATTGGTTTGTACTTAAAAGTTTTTGTATGGTGCTGCTTAGGAACCAGTGTCGGGCTTTATTTCTTCTCTCCAGATCTAATATGGTACGCGGGGTTGTCTGGCGCATTACACGGTATTTTCGCATGGGGCGCCTGTGTTGATATAAAAGAGAAAATGAAGTCGGGTTGGTTATTGCTTATAGGTCTAGCCATCAAGGTGGGATACGAACAAATTGACGGTAGTAGCGAACAAGTTGCAAACCTGATTGACGCCAAAGTTGCCGTAGACGCCCATTTATTTGGTGCGCTTACGGGTATCGCAATCTTTTTACTTATGTTTATTACGGCGAAAAGAAAATAGAAACTCGAGCGATATAGCGTCACTCTTTTTGCGCATTTTGATTTGTTAAAACAGATTAACGTGCTGAAGCAAAAAAGAAGATTTAAAAAAAGGCCCTAATTCATTGAATTTGGGCCTTTTTTGTAAGCTTTTTCCGTCCTTAATAGCTACCGCGCTGTGAGCAACTCAGTGGCTCTTAATCACTGGGTTGCACTCGCAGTTTTGCCTATAAGTTTTCTTCGAATAGCTTGTATATACGACGGTATTCATCAAGCCAAGAGCTTGGCTGCACAAAGCCATGTGGCTCTACCGGATAAATGGCCGTTTCAAAATCTTCTTTCTCAAGCTCGATAAGGCGCTGTACCAATCGCACGGTGTCGTGGAAAAACACGTTGTCATCAACCATTGGCGCATTGATAAGCAAAGGCTTTTCTAGTCCATCGGCAAAATAAATCGGCGAGCTACGCTCAAAAGCGATGGGATCGATATCAGGCGTATTCAGTATGTTTGCCGTATATGGCGTGTTGTAATGGGCCCAATCGGTTACTGGACGAAGTGCTGCACCTGCCGCAAACAGATCTGGCGCGGTAAACATAGACATAAAGGTTAAGAAGCCGCCGTATGAACCGCCGTATGTGCCAATACGCTCACGATCTACATTTGCATTTTCAACAAGCCAGTTAACACCATCACGCAAATCTTGCACTTCAGGCGTACCCATTTGACGATAAATAGCGGTTCGCCAATCACGTCCGTAGCCAGCACTAGCGCGATAGTCCATATCTAGTACGACATAGCCTTGCTGCACGAGCATGCTATGGAACATGTATTCTCGGAAGTAACCAGACCACCCCATGTGGGCGTTTTGCAAGTAGCCTGCACCGTGATTAAACACTACCGCTTTATTTGGTGCCGTCTTGTCGTAATTTTCCGGTAAATATACTCGTGCGTAAATAGGTGCATCGGTATGCGACGATTCAATAGCAACGATGTTAGGCACCGCCCATGGAAGTGCATTAAAATCAGCACTGGTGCTTTGCGTGATTTGCTTTGCCGCTGTTGTTTCGTTTGCTGGCTTAACGTAAAGCTCTTGTGGTTGATTCACCTTGCTATGGCTTAGCAACAAATTTTTACCATCAGGGCTAAGTGAATAGTCTGTCATACCATTCAAATCAGTCATGGTATCGATGGTATTGTCACTTAAATCAGCACGATAAACTTCGTAAAGCCCCGGGTGCTCCATGTTAGCTTTAAAGTAGATATAATTGTCATCGCTAGAAAGCGTTAAATCGTCAACAATAAAACGGCCGCTGGTTAGCGCGACAGGCTTCTCGCCAGGCTTTTGAACGTATAAGTGAGAATAACCAGTATGCTCAGACTGATAGTAAAGTGTTTCGCTGTCATTTAGCCAATCAAACGCGTTGAAACGGTAGTTTACCCACGCATCGTCATGAAGCCTATGTTGGTTTTCTAGCGTTTTATTCGCTAAGTCGACCGTTGCAATCCAGCGGTCTTTGTTGTCCCACGCTTCTAGCATGACGGCAACAGCGTTACCGTTTTTGTGCCAGCGAATCGAAGGCTTAGTCCAATACCAGCTTTGCAGTAAGGTAATGTCGCGCGGCAAACGATTAACTTCATAGGTCTCGCCTTTTGCCTTCGCGTTTTCTGCTTTTACGTCAGCAAGTACGTCGTCATTGTAGCCAGGCAAATTAAAGTATTTAAGTTCACTCTTCTCGCCAGTTTTCAAATTAAGCAGCCACAGTTCATGATTTACCGATTCTGCATCTGCAACACGTTGGCGTACCGGCTTCGCGGCAATGCGGCTGTCTTCTTGGATATAATGCGGCATGATGTCGCTGTCATCACGAGTCGGCTTACTTTCCGTGGTGGCGACTACTGCAAAGTTACCCGCAGGTGATACGCTAATACCCGCTAGTCGATGTGACTTATCAAAGTAAAAAGGCGTAGGTGCTACACTGCTGTTTTCTTTGGCCAACGCTTTATGCGCGTCGTCTTTTTCTTGCCTGTTTTTGCGCTGTAGTTTGATGTATTCCACCAGCGACTGCTGCTGCCCGGCAATATAATCTTTAGGCGGCTCAACCGCTTTAGGCTCGTCGCTAAACTCCCAGCTCAATAATTCTTCGCGGGTGCCGTTTGATAGGTCTATAGCAATAAATTTGTTACCGCTTAACGCCATTAAGCGGCCATCAGTCATAAATGAAAGCGTTGACAGCGCATTCCCGCCACGCGCGATACGCACGGTTTCACCGTTGGTAAATTGCACATAAACACTGTCTTCAAATGAATAAGCAATTACTCCATCATTTCTTACTACACGTTCGTCAAAACGATACTTGTGCAAATCTGACAACGGTGCTTTTACGGCATTTGCAGGGTTTGAGAGTTCAGCAACATAAACATCTGTTAACGCGCTATTCTGTCTTTCTTTTTCAAAAACAATTTTATCGCCATTGACCGACCACCCCATACCTTCGGGTAGCGCGCCCATCCATTGAGGGTCTGACATTATTTGCTTTAAAGTAATTTCACCATTTTTAGCGCTGTTCTGAGGCGCGACATCTGGTGTAACGGTTTGCTGGACAGTGGCAGCAGGAAGCGATGTAGACGCTGTTTGGCTAGATGGTTCGTTAGTCGTGCTTGCACATCCGCCCAACGCAAAAGTAACGCTAGCCGCGATGAGTAAAGAAGAGTATTTTTTCATTATTTTAAGTCGTTGTTATGTAAAAAACGTTAACATTATACGCAGAGCAGTTACCAATGCGCCAACGTTCATCGATTGAGATAGTGAACCAAACGTAAACCATCTGCGTTTATGGTTGTGAAACTGGTCTGTCGGCCTGAACAAAATAACAAAAATTCACTGATGAGGTAAAACACTATGAAAGCGAAAGGTTTTGTACCTGCGTTGCTTGCGCTCAGCTTTTTCACGACTCCTAGCTTTGCGAGCGAGTGCCCCAGCGTACTAAAGTTCATGAAGCGTAAGCTCAACTCACAAGAAACAGTGAATTTGTGTAACGAATATGCCGGAAAGACCCTTTTAGTGGTGAACACAGCCAGCTATTGCGGCTACACGCCACAATTTGAAGGTTTAGAAGCCCTTTATAGTGACTACAAAGACAAAGATTTTGTAGTACTTGGCTTCCCGTCGCACGATTTTAACCAAGAAGATAATGATGAAGGCAAAACGGCAGAACTGTGTGAATTGACTTATGGCGTAAAGTTTCCGATGTTTGAACCGATATCGGTAAAAGGTGAAGACGCCGATCCTATGTATAGAATGCTAAAAACCGCCACCGGCAAAGCGCCATCATGGAACTTTAATAAGTACCTTATTGACAGCTCCGGTAAGCAAATAACCCACTACCCTAGTTCAACAAAGCCTACTGATCCGGCTTTTATCGCTGACATAGAGGCACTCCTCAAAAGCGAATAAAACCGCGAATATCAACGCTGCTTATAGGTCACACCAAACTAGAATCTAAAAGCCGCGCATAAAAAAGCCCCGCGTAACACGCGGGGCAATCAAGCACACTCAACTTGGAACACACTTTTAGCTGAAAACATACTTCCTACGTTTTAGCTAACTGCATTAATTTAGTGTGTTTAGTTGTTGGTTAGTTCAATAATTTTTTCGCTTGCTTCAGAAAAAGCCTTGTTTGCTTGCTCTTCGCCCATGTTAAGTCCTTCAGCGTAAACGAATTTAACGTCACTGATACCAACAAAATTTAAAAAGTGTTTTAAATACGGCGTTTGCGTATCAAAGTCTGAACCTGCATACACACCACCACGCGCGGCAAAAACAGTCGCTGATTTATTTTCTAGCAATCCGACAGGACCTGTCTCGGTATACTTAAATGTTATACCAGCTCTTGCAATACGGTCGAAGTAAGCTTTTAAGCTCGATGGGATGCCAAAGTTGTACATTGGCACGGCTAGCACAATTTCGTCAGCCGCTTTTACTGCTTCAACAATGTCATCAGAGACTTTTGCCAATGCCTGTTGTGATTCATTTCGCTCAGACGCCTCAGTCATCCACGCTTGCATTTCTTCACCTGTTAAATGAGGCAGTGCTAGAGAGGCAACATCCACGCGGTTAATGTGCACAGAACCGTCATTCTCAATTTTTGAAAGGTACTCGTTTGCAAGCTTTGAAGAATTACCTTGGTTGCCATTTAGGCTGGAAAATATAGCCAGTACTTTTTTCATGCCGAACTCCAATATTCGTTGTTTCGATAATATATGGCTATACTACGGCAATCGGGTGGGATGAAAATATCAAAAACATGAAGGCTTCGTTCTATTTTGTAGAACAAACTGCCTAGGAAAAGAATAAATGTGAAATTATTGAAAACATTACATTACGTTAATGTTGCAAGGAGGTTGATCTTCTCTTATTTGCTCAGCGTAACCGAGTTTGCCACAACACAATTAAGAGGATACAAAATATGAGAAGGACCAAAGCGCTCCTTGCATGTTCAATATTACCACTGTTTTTAATTGGCTGCTCGGATGACGACGATGTCGTACAAGAGCCCACACCCGCCCCAGAATACGCAAACGTTCGAGTTGTTCACGCAGCATCAGACGCACCAATGGTAAATATCACTGCTAATGACGCCATACTCAACGATCTTGAAAGCGTTGATTACCAAGTTGCTTCATCTCGCTTCGAAGTCGAGACAGGCATGTACGATATTGGTGTTACAGGCATTCTTCCAGGTGAAAACGCTGAAGTGCTGCAAGCTGACGTTACTTTAGAAGCTGACATGAACTACGATATTTTTGCCGTAGGTAATGTTGGCGATGAGTCGTTATCGCTTTTAACAGTGACCAGTATGGAAACCGCAGTTGACGCGGGTAATGCTCAAGTACAGATTGTACATGCAGCATCAATGGCTCCTATGGTTGATATTTATGTTACGGCACCAGATACAGATATCACTGCCGAGCAGCCGCTTGTTACTGCTGAATTTACTGACGCGACAGATTTGATTCAAGTACCCGCGGGCGATTATCAAATTCGTATTACACCGGCCGGTGAGACAACGGTTGTATACGACTCTGGTACGGTAAACCTTGCAGACGGTGCCGATTTGCTTATCGCTGCTACTAATAACGTAGGTACAGGCGATTCACCAGTAACATTACTGGCCGCGGACGGTGATGGAAGCTTCAAGATATGGGATGCAGAAGCAGGTGCTGCTATCCGCGTTGTGCACGGTATCAGCGACGCACCAGCGGTCGATGTTGTAGCAAATAACGAAATAGTATTGGTGGACGGAATACAGTTCCCGCGCACCACAGACTATTTGTCTGTTGCAGCCGGTGACTATCTCATTGACGTTGTAGCCGATAGCGACAACAGTGTTGTGGCAATTGACGATGCTGAGTTGACGCTAGAAGTAGGTATGTCTTATACCGCTATTGCAAACAACGTTTTGGCTGCACCAGAACTTGATGTGCTTGTTGATATGCCCCGCTCGGTAGCGACTGAAGCGAAAGTGCGTATTGTACATGCTTCACCTTCAGCGGGTAACGTCGATATTTACGTAACCGCAGATGGCGAAATTGATGCGGTTGACCCGGCATTTGCCGATATTGCCTATGAGACTGGCGAGCTTGTTGAAACAGGTTACGTAAGTCTTGCAGAAGGTGACTACGTAGTTACGGTTACACCAACAGGTACCAAAACAGTAGCGATAGAAACCGGCGTTTTAACGCTTGAGAATGGTGAGATTTACACTGCTATCGCACTAGATGGCGCGATGGAAGGTGATTTACCTCAATTGGCGTTGCTTGATGGCCTAGCACCACCTCCACCAGCTTTTAATGCTGACATGACTTACAATGTAAACTTAAGTGGGTCACAAGAAGTGCCTGCCGTAACTACTATGTCTATGGCAACTGCAGTGGTCGAAATTGACGAAGACTTACCGGCGTTTAGCGTAAGTGTTGACGTATCAGGCTTAACGGATGTTACTGGTGTACACGTACACGATGGCGGCATTGGTATGAATGGGCCGGTTGCTTTCCCACTGACAGATGCTGGTAATGGAACTTATGTTCTCGCTGAAACTAATATTTCACCTAGCAATTTAGACGCGCTAACTAGCGGTGAGTGGTATTTAAATGTTCACACTACCGCTAACCCTAATGGCGAAGTGCGTGGTCAGATTGTTCCCGATACAACTGCGGTAGTAACATTCTCACTAAGCGGCAGCCAAGAGGTACCAGCAGTTGACACCATGGCAATGGGGTCTGGCTATGCGCTCTTCGACACCACAAACAACAACGTTTCTCTTGTGGCGGTAACCACTATTGAAAATGCGACTATGGCGCACATTCATACTGGGTTTGCTGGTGAAAATGGTGACGTGCTTGTAGGACTTGTGGAAAGTGAAAGCACCGCTGGCGTTTGGATGACAGACGGAAGCATAGCACTAGATGAAGCTACAGCTACGCAACTACTGGCAGGTGGTCATTATGTGAATGTGCATACAGCAGCTAATACTGGTGGTGAAATTCGCGGCCAAATCACACCTGATAATATTGAAGTGTACGGCATCATTGCCAACGGCCTACAAGAAGTGCCTGCAGTAACTACGACAGCAAGCGGCGCTGGTGCATTTACTTTGAATACATCTACAGGTGCACTGTCAGGCAGCGTAACCATTACCGGTATGACAGCAAACATGGCTCACATTCACGAGGGTGAAATGGGCGTAAATGGAGACGTTCTAATTGGACTTACTGCCGGTACCAGCGGTATGTGGTCTGTGCCAGCTAATACTACATTAACCACTGAGCAAATGAATGTTATGGCAGACGGAGGTCTTTACACTAACTTCCACTCAGATGCATTCCCAAGCGGAGAAATTCGTGGACAAATTACGCTAGGTTTTGACTAGTCAAAAATAGCTGAACCCATTGTGTTTCAATTATATTGAGACCCAATTAATCTAAAATAAAAAAAGGGGCAAACGCCCCTTTTTTGTGTTTCTCGACAAGAAGATTTTATCTATATGGTATTTAGCGCCGTGTCGAAATCTGCAATCAGATCCTGAGTGTCTTCAATACCTACCGAAATACGCAGCATGGTATCGGAAATACCCATTAACTCACGCTCGTCTGCCGTGTTCTCAAAATAAATAGTAGGCGCAACTGGTAGCGCTAAGGTGCGATTATCCCCTAAGTGCGTGGCGCAAATAACTAACTTCATTTCGTTTAAAAACGCCACTGGATCAGCACCGTCGATAAGGTCAAAACTCAAAATTGCGCCATAGCCGTCGTTTAGGTATTCCCGTGCCATGAAATGCTGAGGGTGGTCGGCAAGACCTGGATAAAAGACTTTAGATACCTTGGGGTGATTATCTAGGAACGTCGCCAACTGCATAGCATTATGCTGACTTCGTGATAAACGTAAATCTAAGGTTTCCATGCCTAGGGCAATGGCCGTCGCTGATTGCGGTGCCAATGTAGCGCCTAAATCGCGTAAACCTTTCTTTTTAATTTGCGTAATGCCCCACTGTGCAGTATCTGCAACCTGATAAGCTGGTTTTAGATTACTAAACTTAGTCCAGTCATAGTTACCCGTATCAATGACAGCACCACCTAAAACGTTACCGTGACCTGCAATGTATTTTGTCAGCGAGCAAAACACTAACGACGCTTTAACATCTTTAGCGTAAAAAACAGGGGGTGGCGTCATGGTGTTATCAACCATAAACAGCATGTGCTTCTCTTCACAGAATTGACCAATGGCGTGAAGGTCGGCCACCTGTGTCACAGGGTTAGCTACGGTTTCGGTGTAAACGCCTTTTGTGTTTGGCTGGTAAGCTTCTTTGACTTGCTGAATGTCGGTCACATCTGTGTAGGTAACCTGCACACCAAAATCTTTAATGGTTTCAAAAAAGCTTCGCGTATTACCAAATAGGTATTGGCTTACAATTAAATGGTCGCCGGCTTTGAGTAAAGCAAATAACGAGCTGCTTATCGCCGCCATTCCGGTTGAGTAACACAAAGTACCTACACCGCCTTCCAGATCATTAAGCATATTTTGCAATGCCGCCACAGAAGGTGACGATGAACGAGAATAAACATGAGCAGCTCGTTTACCTTGAAACGCATCGATGATGCCCTGCGCATCTTTAAACTCGAAAAGAACTGAATTAGACGTGCTGCTGTGAACACCACCATGTTCAGGCGTATTTAGCATGCGATCAGAATGAACCTGACGGGTTGTGAATCCCAATTTTGTCACGGGTGAAGCTCCGAAAATAGATGTTTGCGACCGAGCCGAGTGCGCACCAGTACTCTGAGTTGATACGGTTGCGTACTTACCACTTCAATAGAAATGATTATGGCTTTGTAATGCAGTTTTTAGGATATTTTGCGCAAACATTATCATAAAACGTATAAATAGTTTGCATTTGTTCATCTATGTTAGTCACTTTCTGAATAATTGGCCCCAACACGATCATTTTTCTGGTGTAGTCCAACCCAATGACTTGTATAGGAATTTCGGCTTCTCGTGCAATGTGCATAAAGCCTGTTTTCCATGGATAAATGGGGCTCCGTGTACCCTCTGGCGCTAACGCGAGTATTAATTGATCGGCTTCCTTTATCTTATTTGCAATAGACGTGACCACCCCATGCGCTTTACTTCTCTCTATAGGAATGCCGCCTAGCCTTTTAACAATAGCGCCCAAAGGGGGCGCAAAGATGGTGTGCTTTCCGAAAAAATTAATGTTTAGCTTAAAGGAAAAAACCACGAACAAGCCAATAAAGAAGTCCCAGTTCGATGTATGCGGTGCTACCGCTAAAATGGCTTTTTTCTGATTGATTAGTTCACCTTCTACACGCCAGCCCCTTTTTGTCAGCACCCAAGCTGCGAACGACGACAACCAGTTGGGCCACTTGCGAGGGACATGCTCTCCAACGTTGACACTATTGGCCCGTTGAGAGTGGGTTTGAGGGTGTGAGGTTTCTGTCATTATTATTATGCTCTGCTTACTACACTTAGGTTATCTATTTGCTAATTTATTTTCTGAGGCTTCGAAGTGGAATGCCGTAACGAAAAGCGCTTTACTTTCCATATTGTACCCTCATATTAATTAGCAGAGTAAACCGTTGGAGTGTGCGCAGTTTGGCGAAGAGTAATCAAAATGGGTTTGTAACGCAATTGTTAACAATGCAGCGTTTTGAATTCTTAGAGAATATGGGCTTAATATAGCTATGTGTATTTTATTTATCGCAAACAATATGCGAGATGACTACCCGCTTATCATCGCTGCGAATCGGGATGAGTTTTACGCACGACCAACCGCGCCGTCTTCATTCTGGAAAAGCCACCCGCATTTGCTCGCCGGACAAGACTTAGAAGCTAATGGAACCTGGATGGGTGTTACGCGTAACGGATATGTGGCGGCACTTACTAATGTAAGGGACCCACACAACATCAATAAAAATGCGGTATCGCGAGGTGAATTAGTCGCCAACTGGCTGAAGCACGACTCAGTCGAAATGAAGTCTGTTGCACAATCACAATACTTGGCAACGCTAGAAAAAACGCGCCACCGATACAACGGCTACAACCTGTTATTCGGAGATATAAATTCGCTTAAGGTTTACAACAACGTAAACAATTCGACCCACATTATCGACACTGGTGTCTACGGTTTGTCTAACGCGGATATTGCCACACCTTGGCCAAAAGTCACGCAGGGCGTTACCGCATTGAACAATTATGTCACCAAACAAAACATCATTAATGATGAAGACTTATTTGATATTTTACGTTACGACAATAAAGCTGACGATGCCTTGTTACCCGACACGGGCGTAGGCTATGAGTGGGAAAAGGCGTTGTCTTCCATTTTTATTCAATCCGAAAAATACGGAACGCGTACCTCTACACTGCTATTAGTAGATAAAAACAATACGCTGACCTGGAAAGAACGACGCTTTTCAGACAAAGGCGAAGTACAAGAAACCCGCGCTTTTTCTTTTTCAATTTAGGGTGTTTTTGAAATGAAACTTTCGTTTACGTTTTCTTTCCTCGACTAATTGAAATATTTTCAACCTTTAGGGGTCGTTTTTTCTACCATCGGTGGCATAATGCCAGCCTGCTATCTTTTGCATACCAACGTAACGTGAGGACATATCGTGTTTGAAGTATTACCCCATCTCGCCCCAGATCCAATTCTTGGCCTGTCAGCTGCTTTTCGTGAAGACACCAACCCAAACAAAATCGATTTAGGTGTTGGCGTATATAAAGATGAGCAAGGTAATACCCCTATTCTTTCAAGTGTCGCAAAAGCGCAAAAAGTGCTTTTAGATACCGAAACTAGCAAAACCTACATCACGCCTCAGGGCAACCAAGGTTTTATCGACGGTATGTTGTCTTTGCTATTAGGTAAGACTAGCCCCGTTCTATTAGCAGACCGCGTTGCAGCGGTTCAAGCTCCAGGTGGTTGCGGTGCATTGCGTATTCTTTCAGAACTACTTGCCCGTTGTAACGACAACGCTAAAGTATGGGTAAGCGACCCAACATGGGCGAACCACATTCCACTTATCGGCTCTGCGGGTCTTAAAATCGAAACCTACCCGTACTTCGATAAAGCGTCAGCAAGCATTCGCTTTGACGCTATGATGGAAACCCTTCGCAAAACTGAAAAAGGCGATATCGTTCTTCTACACGGTTGCTGTCACAACCCTACAGGTGCTGATCTTACTAATGCACAATGGGATGAAGTACTAGAAGTAGCGAAAGAGCGAGAATTCCTGCCTTTCATCGATGTGGCTTACCTAGGTTTTGGTGAAGGTTTAGAAGAAGACGCGTACGGCATGCGTTTGTTGGTAGAAAACCTACCAGAGGTTATCGTTGCAGCTTCTTGCTCCAAGAACTTTGGCCTTTATCGCGAACGTGTTGGTTTGGCTGCCATCATTACTGAAGATTCAGCAACCCGTAAAATTGCTCAGGGTCAAATTCAGTCAATCGCACGTGGCATCTACTCTATGCCACCGAGCTACGGCGGCGCGTTGGTAGACATTATCCTAGCTGACGAAGCCCTTAACAACGAGTGGGTATCTGAAGTGAACGAAATGCGCGATCGCATGAAATCACTCCGTGCAATGCTAGTTCAAAACCTTCACGATAATGGCTCGCCTAAAGACTTTAGCTTCGTAAACGACCAAAAAGGTATGTTCTCGTTCTTGTGTATTACTCCAGAGCAAGTGCGCGAAGTGCGTGAAAAGCACAGTGTGTATTTTGTTGATTCTAGCCGCGTGAACATTGCGGGCATCAACCAAGAAAACGTAGAAACACTTGCTAAAGCATTGGTATCAGTGCTTTAAGTACGAACTATTGATTCTTAAGATTCGAAAGGCAGGGTTCACACCCTGCCTTTTTTATTGCCTTCAAATTACCCGTCTTCCTATTTCTGCGATGAACGCCCCAACCACGCTGTCAGTAGCGGTTAGTCACACTTTTTAACAAATTCACGCAGTGCGCTATACGCCTTTTAGTAGGGCAAGCCGGATATAATCGTTACACTGTAACAATGTTGACGTACACGTTAACTTGGTATTTATTACGACTGACTTATAACAATGAGATTAACGACAAGAACAAGGATCACCCATGTCTAAAGTAAGTGTATTTTGTCTTTCTGCCGCGCTACTTGGCAGTGCAATGCAAGTAAATGCTAAGGAAGGCATGTTCACGCCAGAACAACTCCCTTCAATTGCCGGCGATTTAAAAGAAACAGGCTTAGCAATCCCTGCTAGTAGTATTAACGACCTAACCGCGTTTCCTATGGGCGCGATTGTTTCATTAGGTGGCTGTTCAGCATCGTTTGTCTCTGACAAAGGCTTGGCCGTTACTAATCACCACTGTGCGCGCGGCTCTGTTCAATATAACAGCACCCCAGAAAACAACTATTTAAAAGATGGTTTCCTAGCAAAAGAAATTGGTGAAGAACTGCCGGCCGCGCCGGGTACACGCATGTTCGTTACGGTCGATTTTTCTGATGTAACCGACAACGTAATTGGCGGTATCAGCGATGACATTCAAGGACGCGAGCGCTACGACCTCATTGAAGCGAACCGCAAAGCATTAATTGCAGAATGTGAGTCTGAAGCGGGCTTCCGCTGCTCTGTGCCTTCGTTTTTCCAAGGCCTTGAGTATAAGCTAATTAAGCAAATGGAAATTCGTGACGTGCGCATTGCCTACGCGCCTGCTGATTCAATTGGTAAATACGGTGGTGATGTAGATAACTGGATGTGGCCTCGTCATACGGGCGACTTCTCTTTTTACCGTGCTTATGTGGGTAAAGACGGTAAACCCGCTGATTACAGTGAAGAGAACGTGCCGTTTAAACCTGAGCATTTCTTAAAAGTTTCGGCAGCTGGACTTGAAGACGGCGACTTTGTTATGGCAGCTGGCTACCCTGGCTCTACTAATCGCTATGCGCGTTTATCACAAGTGTCGTACACGTTTGATTGGTTATATCCCACTTACCTTGAACTGGTAGACGCGTGGATCAAGACTATCGAAAGTGCATCTGAAGAAGGCAGCGATGCGCGTATCAAATACGAAGCATTGTTAGCGGGTCTTAACAACTTCCACAAAAATACGTTAGGCCAGCTTTCTGGAGCTAAACGCGTTGGACTTGTTCCACGTCGCGCTGAGCGTGAAGAGCAACTAGCTGCATGGCTTGATAAAAACGGTAAGAGTGAAATGAAGCAAGCACTAGCCGATCTTGATGCGGTTAGTGCTGAACAAATGCAAATGAACAAGCAAAACTTCTGGTACAACAACCTAAGTCGTGCACAACTCTTGTCGTCAGCTCAAACCCTGTATCGCAATGCCATCGAAAAAGAAAAGCCGGACGCAGAACGTGAATCTGGATTTCAGGACCGCGATCAAATTCGCCTGAAAGAAGGCGTAGAGCGCATTGAGCGTCGCTTTGATCCGGCCGTTGATCAGGCCGTTTGGCAAAAAATGATTAGTATGTACCTTGAACAGCCTGAAGAAAACCGAGTAGCCGCGTTCGATAAAGCAGTAGGCATTGATAGTGATACTGACGGAAAAACACTTCAGAAGAAGTTAAAGGCGTTTTACGACAAGACTTCATTGACTAACACTGAAGAACGTTTGAAATGGTTAACTGCAAGCCGCGCTGATTTCGAAAATAGCAACGACCCGTTCATTAAACTTGCGGTTGCCCTGTTCGATACCGAGATGGCTATTGAAGATAAGAGCAAAACGCTAAGCGGTAAAGCTGCCGCGCTTCGCCCTAAATACATGAGTGCCATTATTGAGTGGCAAAAATCTTTGGGCAGCCTTGCTTATCCAGATGCAAACAGTACGCTGCGCGTCACTTACGGTAACGTAATGGGCGGCTCGCCAAAAGACGGCCTAATTTACGAGCCGTTTACTCGTCTTGAAGGTATTACCGAAAAAGACACGGGCGAGACACCTTTCGACTCTCCTAAAAAGCAGCTTACGCTTATTGAGGACAAGAAATATGGACCTTACAAGTTAGAAGCTATTAACAGCGTGCCGGTGAACTTCCTTACCGATTTAGATTCAACCGGCGGTAACTCAGGCTCAGCAACGCTTAACGCAAAAGCAGAGCTTATCGGTCTGTTGTTTGACGGTACGTTCGAGAGCGTTAATTCTGATTGGGATTTTGATCCGAAAACAACCCGTACCATCCATGTAGATAGCCGCTACATGTTATGGGTAATGGAATACGTTGACGGTGCAACAAACCTCATCGAAGAGATGACCATCGTTAAATAACCACCAAATAATGGGGTCAGAGTACTTTTCTGCCCCCAAAAAAGTGGCAAAATGGGGGCAGAGTACATTTTCTCCCTAATGCCTTCCGGTAAAAAGGAGATAGTTATGAGGTTACTAATAAGGCTTGTTAGTTTAGCCGTGGCTGCGTACTCGTGTTATAGCGGAGCTATAACCGGTGAATGGAAAGCATCTATCGCTATTATTTCGCTATGTGCGTTGATGTTCCTAATTACGTTTATTTCCAAGACTCGCGGCGGTACGCCAGGCTCTCAAAGCGATGGCGCCTCAACGATATACACACCAAGCAGTAGCTCAAGCTCATCTTGTAGCAGTGATGGCGGTGGTGGAGATTGCTAAAACCCAATGGGGGTCAGAGTACTTTTTTCAGTATTTAAAGTACTCTGACCCCCAAATTAATGTACTCTGACCCCATTATTTTATTTGAGGTTGCGGAGGCCTTGGGTGAGGAGTCGGTCTAGTGCGTTGGCGAAGTTTTGTTTGTCACGTTGAGAGAAGGCTTTTGGTCCGCCTGTGTGTTCGCCACTTGAGCGCATGGTTTCCATGAAATCCCGCATGCCCAGTATCTGCTTAATAGACGACTTGTCGTATTCTTCACCACGGTTATTTAACGCTAGCGCATTTTTTGCCAGTACATCAGCGGCCAATGGAATGTCATTGGTAATGACCAAATCACCGGCTTCACACTTCTCTACTATATAATCGTCAGCAGCATCGAAGCCTGACGGCACTTGCGTTAAGGTTATGTGCTTGTCTGGTGGAACAGACATAGAATGGTTAGCCACCAAAGACAAAGGCAGCTTGGTACGTCTGGCTGCCTTAAAAAGAATGTCTTTGATCACTGCAGGGCACGCGTCGGCGTCAACCCATATATGCATGGTCGTATCTCGTAACTGTATCTAATTACGCTAGCATACCACCATCTACCACCACTGTCGTGCCAGTCGTGTAGGTTGAAGCGTCTGATACTAAATACAATACCGTGCCCGCCATTTCATCTGGGTCAGCGACACGGCCTAGTGGAATAACTTTAAGCGCGTGCTTCAAGATTTGCTCGTTAGTTGTTAACGCCGACGCAAATTTAGTATCGGTTAAACCTGGCAATAATGCGTTTACGCGAATGTTCAAGCTACCGCACTCTTTCGCAAATGACTTAGTCATGCTGATGACCGCAGCTTTCGTAATAGAGTAAATACCCTGCATGTCGCCCGGTGTTATACCATTTACCGATGCCGTGTTGAGAATGACGCCACCACCCTGCTCTTTCATCATTTTTCCAGCTTCAATCGACATGAAGAAGTAGCCACGAATATTGACGTCTACAGTTTTATTGTAGGCGCCAAGATCAGTATCTAAGATATGCCCAAAGTAAGGATTGGCTGCCGCGTTGTTTACTAGAATATCCAGTTTTCCAAAATCGCGCTTAATGACGTTAAAGGCTTCTGTAATTTGCTCCATTTCACCCACATGACACGCTAGCGCTGTCGCCTTACCACCTGCGTCACGAATTGAAGAAGCAACGGCTTCACAGCCGTCAATTTTGCGGCTTGATACAATTACATGCGCGCCATACTGGGCAAGCAAACGGGCAATAGACTCACCGATACCGCGACTTGCACCTGTAACCAGTGCCACTTTTCCTGTTAAATCAAAAAGGTTCTTCATTGTCATATCCTTAATTCTTGCTGATAAAGTGCTTTGTGCTTAATTTCTATTATTAACGCTTGTTGCGGTGCCTGCTCTAGGCCAACATACCACCGTCGAGTACTACGGACTGACCCGTCATGAATGACGACTCATCACTACACAACCAAGCAATGGCATTAGCAATCTCTTCTGGTTTACCCAAACGCTTCATTGGATTTGCGCCAATAAGCCCTTTTTGGCCTTTTTCATCCAATTTTGATAAAACGCCTTGCACCATAGGAGTATCTACAAAGCTTGGACAAACAGCGTTAATGCGTATGTTCGCCCTTGCGTATTCCACTGCCGCCGATTTAGTAAGCCCCACTACCCCATGTTTTGAAGCGCTGTAAGCACTAATCATAGGCGCAGACCGCAATCCAGCTACAGAGGCAATATTGATGATGTGACCACCGCCTGTCGTCGTCATATGCTTGAGGGCGTTTTTCATGCAATACCACACGCCAGCTAAGTTGACCTGAATATTCTTCATAAACATGGCGTCATCGACTTCAGTTAGCGGAGCTGGAAAATGGTCGATACCCGCGTTATTAATAATTACGTCAATCTTGTCGTTATGAGAAAGCGCCGTGTCGAACATCGCTTTGACCTGAGCCGGTTCGGTAACATCCACTGACACCGCATAGGCTTTGCCACCTGCAGCAACAATTTCTTCAGCCAATGTTTTGGCATTACCTTCGTTTAAGTCGGCAATACCGACTGTTGCACCACGCGCACTCAATACGCGAGCCGATGCAGCGCCGATCCCCGAGCCTCCACCAGTAATAAGAACATGTTTACTTTCAACATTTGCAGCTACATTCATTAGCTGTACTCCAATTTAGTGAACAAGCGCAACGCCGTTAATTTTGGTCACTGCGCATGCTTCTTGATTTGAACGATTAAAAATAACTCGCTTTTACGTTGTTACACGTCGCCTCGCGTGAAGAAAGCACCTCAATATCGCGACTGACTAGCGGTAACTCCCAATTTAAGAAGTATTCAGCTGCTGATAACTTACCTTCATAAAAGTCAACGTCTTGCTCGCCAGCACCATTAGCGAGTGCTTGTTCGGCAACATTTGCCTGGCGCAGCCAAATCCAGCTCACCACACAACTTGAAAAGATATTTAAAAAGCAGCTCGCGTTAGTTAGTAAAACAGGCTGTTTATCAGAGCGCAGATCGGCCGCAGCTTGTTGTATTAAACCGCCAAGCTGGTCTAAGTATGGTTTTAATTTTGCAGCTAGCGCCTGTGCTCTTGGCGTTTCTGCGCGCTTCATATCGCCTGTTACACGAGAAAGCAGCACCTGAAGACCTTTACCGTCGTGCTGCCATAACTTTCTTCCCAGCAGATCTAACGCCTGAATACCATTCGTGCCCTCGTGAATTGGGTTTAAGCGGTTATCGCGCCAGCACTGCTCAACAGGATATTCACGGGTGTAGCCCGCACCACCTAGTATTTGAATAGCCAAATCGTTGGCTTTAGGGCCAAATTCCGAAGGCCATGCTTTGAACACGGGTGTTAAAAGATCTAAAAGCTGAGAAAGCTCGGTGCGCTTTTCGCTGTCAGTTTCTGTCTCCATCTCATCGATGAGCATGCTGCCGTACAAGCAGAGGGACATACCGCCTTCACAGTAGGCCTTTTGCGCTAGCAACATACGTCGCACGTCACCGTGATTGATAATAGGTGTAGGCTCGTCTTCTGGCGCAAGATTAGGCGCAGCGCGACCTTGGGTACGATCTTTTGCGTATTCTAGTGAGTAACGGTACCCGCGATACCCTATCATGGCAGCACCATAGCCCACGCCAATACGTGCTTCGTTCATCATCATGAACATGTAGCGCAAACCCTGGTGCGGCTCGCCAATAAGGTAGCCGTGGCAGTCACCATTTTCGCCAAAGGTTAGTGCGGTTGAAGTTGTACCTCGGTAGCCCATTTTATGGATAAGGCCAGCAAGGGTAACGTCGTTGCGCACATCTGGATTGCCCTCAGAGTCTAGGCGGTATTTAGGGACAGCAAATAAGGAAATACCTTTTACACCAGCTGGACCACCTGGAATTTTCGCCAACACCAAATGTACGATGTTGTCGGAAAGCTCATGCTCACCACCTGAGATATAAATCTTGCTGCCTTTGATTCGATACGTACCATCATCTTGCGGCCTTGCTGATGTACGAATATCTGCAAGTGACGAACCGGCATGGGGCTCGGTAAGCGCCATGGTTCCAGTGAAGTCACCCGCTAACATTTTTGATAGAAACGCACTTTTGATATCCTCAGAGGCAAAATGCTTAATGACATTGGCGGCCGCTGCAGTTAAGAAAGGATAAGCAGTTGACGATGGGTTAGCCGCCAAGAAGTAGCCCGCACAGGCATTCATAACGGTAACAGGAAGCTGCATACCGCCATCTTCAAAATCGAAGTGACCCGCGATAAAGCCCGATTCTCTATAAGTATCGAAGGCCACTTTTACGTCGTCAATCATAGAGACTTTAGTGCCATCGAATGTAGGCTCGTTTTTATCAGCAACGGCATTATGAGGAAGAAATAACTCTTCTGCCATCTTCTCGGCCATATCAATAACAGCGTTGAAGGTTTCTACATTGTGCTCTTCGAAGCGAGCTTTTTCACATAAGGCTGCGGTGTTTAATACTTCGTACAGCTGAAATTGCATTTCACGGCGGGGAATAAGTTGGTCGGCCATGGTGTCCTGTCCTCTACGAAAACTTGTTAACACATTGTGTCATATTCGTTATCGTGCCATCATTGTCATTAATGACACAATAATGGTCAATCGCGCCAACAATCACTGAGTTTTATCTTATTTTATAACTCGAATTATTTTTATGAATGACACGAAGTTCACCGTTACCGTACTCGGCTTTAACCAAGCCTTGGCATCTGCCATTACAGGAGCCCTCGATGTATTTGCTTTCGCAGGTATTAGTTGGCAGCGAATACACAACTTACCAACCAAACCACAGTTCAAAGTACAGTTGGCCAGTCACCATGGGCAGCCTATTCTTTGCTCTAATCAAGTTGTTCTACAGCCCAATATCGCCATCGAAGAAGTCTCACACACTGATGTCTTGTTAATTCCCACCATTGGTGGCGGTATTGATGAAGTGCTAGAAAGCACAGCGCCTCTGCTTGTACACATAAGGCGTCTGCAGAAAATGGGGGCCGACATTGCCGCCAATTGCACCGGTACTTTCCTTTTGGCCCAATCCGAATTATTGGACAATAAAATTGCCACTACTCATTGGGGATATGCAGATAAATTTAAGGCCATGTACCCTACAGTAAACTTACAACCTGAGAAAATGGTTACTGAAGACGATACGGTGTTTTGTGCAGGCGGCGGCATGGCGTGGATTGATTTATCTATCTTATTGATAGAACGCTACTGTGGTCATCAGATTGCGAGCGATACGGCAAAATCCCACGTTTTGGATGTGTCCAGAACAAGCCAAACTATTTATGCCAGCAGTCGTCAGCGACGATTTCACTCAGACAAGGACATTAAAGCGGTACAGTCTTTTCTGGAAAAGAACGTACAAAATAAATGCACGCTTAACGAATTAGCACTACGGCATAATATGACCGAACGCACACTTATACGCCGATTTAAAAACGCGTGTGATATTACACCAGGTCAGTATTTACAGTCGCTGCGCATTGAGCACGCGAGAAAGCTCTTAGAAACGTCTAGTATGCCCTTAGAGAGCGTGATTAGCGCTGTAGGCTATGAAGACCTTAGCTCTTTTACTCGACTATTTAAAAAAACGACTGGTTTATCACCTTCTCAATACAGAGCGAAATTCAAGCGAGGCTAATTTGATTTAGATGGTTAGTAGACTACTTGCACCAAAAAATACCTCTCTATCAAATTTGATGTTCCATGCCTGTGCACACAGGCTTTTTAGTTATATTCAATCTAACTAATATTGTGCATTTTCGATGAAAAACGCCTTGGTTTGCACAAATTTGAAGTTTTTATGTAAAAGTTTGTGTAAAATGCAGCGCCAAGCATAGATTGTTATTTTTTGTGCTAAAAACACTACAAAAGTATAAATTTAAAATCATCTTGGTGGAAACATGAGAACACACAAAATCGCCACACTAGCGTTAGCCGTTAGTGCTGCGTTCAGCTCTTCAGTTCTTGCACAAGAGGCCGCGACGACAGAAAAAAAAGAAGCCTCACTTGAACAGATTACCGTTACTGCGCAAAAGCGTACTCAGTCAATTCAGGAAGTACCTATTTCTGTTGCGACACTAAGCGGTGAGAAATTCGAAAGCCTATTCTCTGGCGGTGAAGATATTCTTGCTCTAGCGGTTCGCGTACCTGGCCTTTATGCTGAGTCATCAAATGGTCGTGTTGCCCCGCGTTTTTATATTCGTGGTCTAGGTAACACCGACTTCGACCTTGCTGCATCACAACCTGTTTCTATTATCATGGACGAAGTGGTAATGGAAAACGTGGTACTTAAAAGCTTCCCGCTTTTCGACGTTCAGCAAGTTGAAGTACTTCGTGGTCCACAAGGTACACTATTTGGTCGTAACACCACTGCTGGTATCATTAAATTTGATACAGTAAAACCAACCCAAGACGTTGAAGGTTACGCGAAAGCAGGCTTCGGTTCATACGGTACAATGAACTTCGAAGGCGCTATTAGCGGCGGTCTTACTGACGAACTTTCTGCCCGTCTTTCGGTATTGTCACAAGAGCGTGATGATTACATCGACAACGCAGCAACAGGTCAAAACGACGCATTAGGCGGCTTCGACGAAAAAGCATGGCGCTTACAGCTTCTTTGGGAGCCATCAGCGGACTTCTCTGCACTTCTCAACGTACACGGCCGCGACTTAGACGGTACTGCTTCAATTTTCCGTGGAAACGTTTTTAATAAAGGCAGCAATGACCTTAACGATAGCTACGACCGCGAAACAGTAAGCTACGACGGCGATCTAGAAGGTAACGGTACAGATAACAACCCACAGTCTTACGAAGGTTTAGGTGCATCACTTAAACTAGAATACGACATGGACGATGTAACCTTTACTTCAATCTCTGCAATTGAAACCGCTGAAGGTTCTAGCCTTGGCGACATCGACGGCGATGCAATTGCTTCACAAAACTTTGTAACTCAAGATAACCTTGACGATCTAGAGCAGTACACGCAAGAATTTCGTTTAGCGAGCAACACCAGCGACCCAATGAACTGGCAAGTAGGTGCTTTCTATTACGATGCATCGTTCAACGTAACCAGCATCGACGGTTTCTTTGGTGCGACTACGGTATTCCATGAAAACCAAACATGGGCGGTATTCGGTCAGTCATCTTACCAAGTTAACGACAAGCTAAACGTTACTGGTGGTATCCGCTACACTCACGACAAGAAATCTCTTGTTGTTGGCGAACAAAACGTTGACGGGTTTGCCGTTGTTCTAGGTATTGCATCTGTTCAAGATTATGACGATATTAATGTAGATGACGGTCAAACAAGCTTTGAACTAAGTGCAAACTACCGTGTAACTGACGACATGTCTGTTTTTGCTCGCTATGCTAATGGTTTCAGAGCGCAAACTATCCAAGGTCGTGACGTTGCATTTGAAGGTGCACCTTCAGTTGCAGACGCAGAAACGATCAACTCTTTTGAAGTGGGTATTAAGTCAGACCTATTCGACGACACGCTACGTCTAAACGCTGCTGCGTTCTACTATACCGTTGATGACATGCAGTTCTCGGCCATTGGTGGTGGTAACAACTTTACTGCGCTAGTGAATGCTGACGAAGGTGAAGCTTATGGTTTTGAAGTAGACGCTCAATGGCTAGCGACTGACGAACTTACCTTTACTGCTGGCTACAGCTACAACCACACTGAAATCAAAGATGATTCTCTAACGGTTGCACCTTGTGGTACAAGCGCATCTGATGGCTTCACTGGCTACTGTACAGTAACTGATGAGCGCCCAGATGGATTCAATGCAATCATTGACGGAAACCCTTTCCCGCAAGCACCTGAATCAATCTTTAACTTCACTGCACGTTACACTATCCCTATGGGTGATGACGGTGAGTTCTTCGTGTTTACTGATTGGGCGTTCCAAGGTGAAACCAACATCTTCCTATATGAAGCGGTTGAGTTTACTACAGACGACAATTTCGAAGGCGGTCTACGCATTGGTTATGAGAACTTTGCGCACAACTACACGGTAGCGCTATTCGGTCGTAACATAACAGACGAAGACAACGTTAAAGGTGCAATCGACTTTGCAAACTTAACGGGTATTGTAAACGAACCTCGTATTTGGGGTGTTGAGTTTAAGTACACATATTACTAAGAAAAGTTAAGTAGCTACTCTCTTCCATTGTAGCTACCTATCTATTTAGTAGAAAAGCGGTGACGTTGAGAAACGTTACCGCTTTTTTTATCTGTTACGCCGCCATATGAATATCAGATGTAGGCATTTGCACAAGCTGCTGTAATTTCCTACACACCTTCACCCATCGCGCTACTTTCTGATAGTAGACCTGCTCGATCAACTGCCCTTTTTCATTAAACAGAAAGCTCGCCAGCTTCCCTTTACTACCCGGCATATAAAAGTGATGCACCGTGAATTGATGAGACAAAGGGGCATGTGCCACTTTTTGATACATACAGAAAGGCAGTGCATTTGCACGCTCATCGCCACCAGTTAAGCGACTACGGCGCTGAAACGTATCTGAACCTAAATCAGCCATTATGCCATGTTTTAAAATAAGCTGGTCGACCGCTTTAATACCTGTTTGCATAACTATCTCCTAAATGTTGCGCTAATCAGCGAACCAAGATGAGACTCAAAATAAACCATACTGATATTTATACAGTATATGGTTATTTGTTTAAAATGCAAACAAAAAAGCCGCTTATTCAAGCGGCTCCTGTTTAGTCGTTGTCAAAAAGCTTAATTGAGGGCTGATTCTAGGAATGCCCACTGGTCAGCATACCCCTCTATTTGCATCCATGTTGGCGTACCCGCACCGTGACCAGCTCGAGTTTCAACACGAAGTAGAATTGGGTTATCGCAGCTTTGGTCAGCCTGTAGTTGGGCTGCAAATTTATAGCTGTGCCACGGCACAACACGGTCGTCGTGATCACCTGTAGTGACTAATGTAGCCGGGTAGCACGTGCCCGGCTTGGTGTTGTGAAGTGGCGAATAAGCATAAAGCGCTTCAAATTCGTCTTTGTTTTCACTTAACCCATAATCAGAGGACCATGCTCGCGCATTTGCACTAGGTGTGTGATAGCGAAGCATATCTAACACGCCAACTGCAGGTAAGGCTGCAGAAAAGAGATCCGGGCGCTGTGTTAAGGTCGCACCAACAAGCAAACCGCCATTCGACCCACCTTGAATACCCATTTTCTCAGGCGTGGTGTAGCCACTTTCAACCAAATACTCGCCCGCTGCGATAAAGTCATCAAATACGTTTTGCTTATCTAACTTAGTCCCAGCCTTGTGCCACTGTTGCCCATACTCACCACCACCACGTAAGTTAGCTATGGCCAGTACATTGCCCTGCTCTACCCATACCATGCGCGATACTGAATAGCGGGGCAGCAGTGAAATATTAAAACCACCATACCCGTACAGTAACGTTTTATTATTTCCATCTAACTTCAAGCCTTTTTTATGCACGATAAACATGGGAACTTTTGTTCCATCTTTACTGGTGTAAAAAATTTGCTTTGTTTCGTAATCATCATAATTAACACCGGTATCGATGGATTTAAATAATGATGACTCGCCGCTTTTTACGTCGTACGCAAATACTTGGCCAGGATTTGTGAATCCCGTAAGTTTATAGAACGTTGTATCGGCATTTTTGCTTCCGTAAAACCCGCTTACACTTCCAATATCAGTAAACGCAATTTCATCTATTTTCTCGCCGTTTAAATCAAATACACTTACCTGCCCTTTTACATCTCTTAGATACTGAGCAAAAAGTTTTTCACCCAATAGTGAAACGCTCGACAAGGTATCAGATGTACTTTCAATTACGGTTTCCGTTGCTTTAACGCCACCATCGAAATCAACCTTAATAACCTTACCTGTAGGGGCATTTGCTGTAGATGTGAAAAATAACTCGTCGTCATGCTCGCCAATTAGGTCGTAACGGCCATCCCATTTGTCGAAAACCGAAACGAGCTCACTGTCATCATTTACCAGCGATTTAGCATAAACACCATTCGCCTGATATCCCTCGAACACAGAAATGAGCAGTGTTTTGCCATCTTGAACAACCGAAGGATAAGGGTTCCATGTAGGTTTATTGTCAAACGCAAAAACCTTTTTGTCTTCACTTTGCGCTGTACCTATTGCGTGAAAATAGATAGATACGGTTTGGCTATCATCATACTTACCAGCTTCATTTTGGGGGTAACGTGAATAGAAAAAGCCGCTTTCATCGGGCAACCACGCGATATTTGAAAACTTAATGCCTTTAATAGTGTCAGTTAAATCCGACTTCTTACTGGTGTCACGAACGTGAATAGTTTTCCAGTCTGTACCACCGTCAGAAAGCATGTAGGCCAAGAACGAGGCTTTAGGGCTTAGTTCAGTTGACGCCATAGACACTGTGCCATCTTCACTCAATGTATTTGGGTCAATCAGTACTTCAGGCTCACCGTTAACGCCGTCAGCCATGTAAAGTACATACTGGTTTTGCAAGCCGTCGTTATAAGAATAAAACAGCTTGCCGTTTACCATATAAGGCGTTGAATATTTTTCGTAGTCCCACAGCGCTGTTAGACGTTCTTTGTATCTTTCTCTAGAGGGCAATTCAGCCAGATAAGGACGAGCAAGGGTGTTTTGAGACTCAACCCAAGCACTTACCTCTTCGCTCTTTTCTTCTTCTAGCCAGCGGTATGGGTCGCTCACTACAGTGCCATGATAGTTGTCTTGCTGAGTCACAGTTTTGGTTTCTGGATAGTCAGACACTTTTGGCATGCCGCCGCTTTGTGATTCACCTTGCACTGAACTAGTAGATTCGGTATACGAGCTTGTACACGCCAAGGTTAAACCTGCTGATGCCGCTACTATGGCAGCGTATATTAGATTTTTCTTCATTTTTATTCCTTAAACGAAAAATGCCGGTTTCAACCGGCATTTTCTATTTAGCTTTCTGTCGTAACTTACGTATGTTTTCGACCTTTAAACACGCTTTTAAGGTCATTTAAAATAAGGTACAGCGCTGGGACAAGCAGCAAGGTGATCACCGTGGCGAACAAAATACCGAAGGCCAATGAAATAGCCATTGGGATCACAACTTGAGCCTGTAAACTGCGCTCAAAAACAATTGGCATAAGCCCCATAAACGTTGTTAGTGACGTGAGGATAATTGCTCTGAAACGCTGAGTACCTGCGCTAATAGCAGCATCCATTAGCGACATGCCTTCTTTGCGCGCACGGTTAACGAAATCCACCATGATCAAGCTGTCGTTAACTACAACCCCAGACAACGCAATTATACCGCAGATAGAAAGTACGCTTACCGCCATACCTAATACCAAGTGCCCCACAATGGCGCCTACGATACCAAAAGGTATAACCGACATAATGATGAAAGGCTGGCTGTACGATTTAAGTGGAATAGCAAGCAAGGTATAAATGGCAAAGAGTGCAAATAGAAGCCCCTGCATTAGGCTGATCATAGCGTCAGCCTGCTCTTTCGAGTTACCTTGAAGCTGGAAGTCCACCTTGGGATACCGCGCTAATAGATCCGGCATCAGATTTTCAATCACATCATTGGTTACTTCTGACGGGTCAAGCAACGCTTTATCCACTGCACCAGTTACGGTTACCGAGCGTTTACCATCGACACGAATAATTGAATCAAAGCCCTGACCAACTGTAAATGTCGCCACCTGCTCAAACGGAATTTCTTGCCCATTTGGCGCGCGGATACGCATGTTTTCAAGATGCTCTATAGAGCTACGTTCCGTTTTCGGATAACGCACCATCACTTTGATTTCTTCATCGTCACGCTGGATACGCTGTACTTCCGCACCATAGAAACCAAAGCGAACCTGCTGACCTAAATCACGCAAAGAAATACCTAGCGCATCAGCCTGAGGTTTCAGCGCGAGTTGAATTTCTTCGCTTCCGCCTGAGAAGGTGTCGTTAATGTCGGTAACACCTTCGTATTTATCCAACGCTTCTTTAAGTTCATCACTTATCGAACGAAGGGCCTTAATATCGCTTGAGCTAAATTCAAAGCTCAGGTCTGAACCACCACCTGGGCCACCCGGAGAGCTAATATTAAACGACTTAACACCTGGGATTTCTGGTAACTCTTGACGCCACATGTCTTGAATTTCAAAGTCTGTCAGCGTTCGCGTTTCACCTTTGGTGAGCTCTGCGAAAATCTCGCCCCCAAGATTGCCGTTATCAAAGGCAATGGCGTGCTTTATAACGTTTTCACCCGACTCTTCAGCTACTTTGTCGTCCATGCGGTGCATGGCCTCGCGAAGCGTAGTCAGTACATTATCACGCTGTTCAAGCGATGAGCCTGGCTCAAGCTCGAAACTTGCAATCATAAAATCGCTAGGAATATTCGGGAAAAATACAAAACGTACAATACCACCACCGAACAGGCCTACTGTGAGGATCAGCATAGCCATAAACACAGCAACCGTGGTGTAGCGATTTCGTACAGCTGTAGCCAAAAATGGCGCGTATTTATTGTTTATAAACGTCTTAATACCTTCGCTGAAGAAATCTCGGAACTTTTGAAATCTATTCGCCTTTTCAGGATCGTAAGGCTTAAGCTTCATGTGTACCAAGTGAGCCGGCAATATTAGTTTGGACTCAATGAGCGAGAAAATAAGGCATACGATAACCACCATACCGATGGTTTTCCAAATAATTCCAAACGGCCCAGATACCATCAGCATGGGCGAGAATGCGGCAATGGTTGTCAACACGCCAAATGTTGCTGGCATAGCGACCTTTTTGACGCCCGCTATCACGTTTTCAGCGCTATGGCCTTTTTTGTCTATTTCAGAATACGCCGATTCCCCCATGATAATGGCGTCGTCAACCACAATACCCAGCACAAGAATAAACGCGAACAGGCTAAGCATGTTGATAGACACACCAACCATATCTAGCGGCATAACTAACAAGGTGCCAAGAAAACAAACCGGCAAGCCCACAATAACCCAAAACGCGAGCTTAATTTTTAAAAATAAAGAAAGTACCAAGAATACCAGAAGCGCGCCGAAGAACATGTTTTCCAGCATCATGTTGAGTCGGTCAGCTAAGTAAAACGAACTGTCGCCCCAGGTATCAGCTGTAATATGCGCCGGAAATTCCGATTTCTGACTCTCAATATAGGTATTAACTTGCTCAGAGATTTCTAATGCGTTTTGATCACCTACCGCACGCACTCGCAAACTAACAGCGGGCTTATCGTCGAATAGTGCATATTGGTTATTTTCAATAAAACCATCGTTGATATACGCCACATCGCCTAATGTCACACGCGTGCCGTTACCGTTTGTTACTAATACAATCTGCGAGAAATCCCATCCTGTATAGGCTTGCCCTTTCGTTCTAAGCAGAATATCGCCATTTTCAGTGCGAATTGAGCCGCCAGGTAAGTCGACGCTGGTTTGACTTAAACGCGCAACGACATCGGCGAATGTAAGGTTGTATTTTTGCAAATCGACTTCCGAAAGCTCAACGGAAATCTCATAGTCCCTTGCCCCAACAACTTGAACACTTGAAATACCAGGTAGGTTAGCAATGTCGTCGCGCAAATCTTTGGCAAACTCTTTTAACTCCCGTTCAGACGCGTCACCGTAAACCGAGAGCCAAATTACGTCTTGTTGTATTTTTTGACGGTAAATAACGGGCTTTTCAGTGTCTGCGGGGAAGCTCGGAATAGCGTCAACTTGTACTTTTACTTCATCAAGTAAAGATTGAACATCATAGTCTTCTTCCACCTGAATACTTACCGTACCCATACCTTCAACGGCTGTGGAATTAAGCTGCTTAATACCCTCTAAGTCTTTAATTGACTCTTCAATTTTAAGCAGTACGCCCTCTTCTACTTCTTGTGGTGCTGCCCCCAAATACGGTACGCGAACATTAATAACGTCTATCTCGAAATTGGGAAATACTTGCTTCTGAATACTGAAGGCACCAAATAATCCGCCAACTACAAGCAACCACATCAGAAGGTTTGCAGCTACGCTGTTACGCGCGAACCAGGCAATAAGCCCTTTATTGGTATCAATACGGCTCATTCGCTTTCACCTTCGGTGGACGTGCTCTCTACTTTATCGTTATCTTCGCTAGCATCCGATTCAGCGGCATCAGATAGCACTGGCTCATCACCTGGTAGACGAACCTTCATGCCATTATACGGGTTTGGTACGGCACTTCTCACTACCAGGCTTCCATGCTCAATGCCAGAACGAATAAACACTTCTTTAGCGGTTGTACGCGCAACCTCAACAGGCTTTATTTCAATCTCACGATTATCGTTAACAGTCAGTACGGTATTGTCTAAACGTAAAATGCTACGAGGCAACACCACCAATTCTTCATTCTGACGAGATGTGATTTCTGCTTCTACAAACTGACCAAAACGAAGGGGGGCATTGTGTGAAGATTTCAGATTGTAAGGATCTTGTACTTCCACAATGGCATATACTACTCGGCTGCCTGTATCTAAAATACCTTCTGAACGCACCAGTTTACCTTCCCAAGTACGTTTCACACCGCCCACAGAGGCCGTTAACGAAACCGGAGCGCCGTCATTGGACTGTCCTGCAATATTGATAAACATTAAATCGCTGTCAGTAATAGGCAGCCTGACTTCTGCAGTATCGGTGGAGTACACTGTACCAAGTACTGCGCCCATTGATACAAACTGACCCAGGTCAATATTACGTTCAACCACAATGCCATTATAAGGGGCTGTAATTTGCGTTCTTGCCAAGTTGCGTTTTGCACGCTCTAGTTTGGCTTCTGCAGCTTTAACGTTTGCTTGTTCTTTTGCCAGTTGCGGCTTACGTAAACCCAACTCAGGCGGTGCAACGCTACTCACCGATCGCCATTCTTGCTCTGCTACTTTGCCGCGAGCTATTTCTTCTTGAAGCGCTGCTTGCGCTTGAGCTAATTCAGCCTCTGCAAGCTTAAGATCCGTGCGATAATCATCTTGTTCAAGTGTTGCCAGCACATCCCCTTTTTTGAATGTACCGCCAGCTATAAATACATCAGACAAACTCACTACTTGGCCACTGACCTGCGCACTTAACGCAGTTTTATTTCGTGGAACAACGTTACCCTGAGATTTTACGATAAAGCTCACGGCCTCTGCTGTTGCTTCTTTCGCTTCAACCAAAAAAGCTGGAATTTCCACGGGTACTTGCTCTGGTGGCTTACGTGATTTGATCATGACTGTCGCGGCGATAAACGCGACCAAAACTATGATTAGTGGAATGCCACTTTTCATCAAGATGGAGTTTTTCATTTACTATCCCTAGGAACGAAGGAAATCCACGCGAGTGAAACGGACGCAACGATGTATTGCACTTTCACATACCACCTGATAACCCACGAAAATCTATTATTATTGTTTCAACACTAGTGTACTGATTTGTGGTTATTGTGCCCACTTAAGATTGTTAAATTTTGTGTCTGTTAATTGTTTTTAAAATACACATAAAAATCAGCCGCCCTAATATAAAAAATTATCAAAAGAATACAAAGTAAGATTGATAATTATCAGATTTTCGTTGATTATTTAATCACTCATTGGTTATGAGTTAACCGGCGGTTGTTATTTGAGCTTAGTCTTTAATGCGAAGTAGCCTCGGGAATGATTTCGCTACGTTGAAGGGAAAACACATTATGAGTCTTAAGAAACAATACCTTAAATCAAAACCTCTGTGCAAAGTGACATTTCGACTAAATGCGGAAGCGGCGCAAGACGCCAAAGAAGCAGCGTTGTGTGGTGACTTTACTGACTGGAAATCACAGCCACTAACGATGAAGAAACTGAAAAGTGGAGACTTCACGTTAACGGTGGATTTAGAGAAGGATCACGAGTACCAGTTTCGCTATCTCATTGATGGTGAAAAATGGGAAAACGATTGGGAAGCAGATGCTTATATTCCCTCACCTGTGAGCATAGAAGACAACTCAGTGGTGCGCGTTTAAATTATTGTTCCATTAAAAAACATACCCGTAACTACTCTAGGTATTTTATAACGATTCCCTACAAAAAAGGCTGCGTATACGCAGCCTTTATCTTCATTTTGCTAAACCTTAAAATTCGATTTACAACGAATTTTCCAGCTCTGGAAGTACATCAAACAAGTCGCCTACTAACCCGTAGTCTGCAACCTGGAAAATTGGCGCTTCCTCATCTTTGTTGATAGCAACAATGACTTTAGAGTCTTTCATACCTGCAAGGTGTTGAATAGCGCCCGAGATACCTACCGCGATATAAAGCTGAGGCGCAACAATTTTACCTGTTTGACCTACCTGCATATCATTCGGAACGAACCCAGCATCTACTGCGGCGCGTGATGCACCAATAGCAGCACCTAGCTTGTCAGCAATGCCCTCAAGAAGCTTGAAGTTGTCACCGTTTTGCATACCACGGCCACCTGAAATTACCACTTCTGCTGCAGTTAATTCAGGTCGCTCAGACTCAGTCAGCTCTGCCGATACGAAATCAGACTTCTCGCTCCCCTTAACAACGTCTAAAGACGTAACTTCTGCGCTGCCGCCTGTTGTTGCAGCATCAAATGATGCAGCTCGTACAGTAATCACCTTTTTCGCGTCAGATGATTGTACGGTAGCAATAGCGTTACCTGCGTAAATTGGGCGTACAAACGTGTCTTCACTCTCTACACCAATGATGTCAGAGATTTGCGCTACGTCTAATAAAGCTGCTACGCGAGGCATGAAGTTCTTACCTGTCGTGGTTGCAGCAGCAACAATGTGGCTGTAGTCAGCAGCAAGTTCTACAACTAGATCAGCCGTATTCTCAGCAAGCTGATGCTTGTAAGCAGCATTGTCAGCAACAAGTACTTTTGCAACACCGTCAATTTGCGCCGCAGCTTCAGCTACTGCTTGGCAACCTTCACCTGCGACTAGCACGTGAATATCGCCACCCATTTTCTGCGCGGCATTAACAAGCTTATGCGTTTCAGTCTTTAAGCTTGCATTATCGTGTTCTGCATATACGAGTACGCTCATGAGATCACCTTTGCTTCATTTTTTAACTTGTCTACCAACTCAGCAACATCTGCCACTTTAATGCCACCCTCGCGCTGAGGCGGAGGCGTCACTTTTAGCACCTTAACGTTTGAGTCAAGTGAAACACCAAAATCCGCAGCCGCTTTAACGTCTAACGGTTTGCGCTTTGCTTTCATGATATTAGGAAGCGATGCATAACGCGGCTCATTCAAGCGAAGATCTGTGGTTACTACCGCTGGAAGCGAAAGTGCAACAGTTTGAAGACCGCCATCAATTTCACGGGTTACATTTACTTTTTCGCCGTCAACAACGACTTCTGACGCGAAAGTCCCCTGCGGCATACCAGTAAGTGCTGCAAGCATCTGTCCTGTTTGGTTATTGTCAGAGTCGATACTCTGCTTACCAAGAATAACAAGCTGTGGTTGCTCTTCTTCAACTACTTTAGATAACAGCTTTGCCACTTGAAGTGAATCAAGATTTTGGTCGGTATCGATTTGAATACCACGGTCAGCACCTAGGGCTAATGCTGTACGTATTTGTTCTTGGCAGCTCTTATCACCAATTGAAACAACAACGATTTCAGTGGCCACACCTTTTTCTTTTAATCGAACGGCTTCTTCAACAGCAATTTCGCAAAAAGGGTTAATGGCCATTTTTGCGTTGGTAAGATCTACGCCAGACTCATCGGCCTTCACTCTTACCTTAACGTTGTAGTCGATCGCGCGTTTGACCGGTACGAGTATTTTCATATTTACCTCAATTGTTGAGTTCGTCGGTGTCTATTACGTTTCATTAATAATTAACTATTAATAATTAAAAACGTATTACTTCACCACGCTTTTTGAAACTTTAACAATGTGCTCTACGTTAAAAAAGAATCCGTGGAACGTACGTTTTTTAAAGGCTAGCCTTAAAACGCCGTTAACACCACGTTTACGAGCAGTTATAATACACTGCCAGTTAACGTTAACGTAAACTGCTTTGCAATGTACTTACTGTTGACGTAAACGTCAACCTGCATTACCTTGCAAAACGACAATTAATTTACATGTTTTTGACACAAAGCATTATTTGTTTCATCAATAGTGCATTATAAAAATACAAACATAAGGAGCCTCCCGTGGAACGAGAATCGATGGAGTTTGACGTAGTCATCGTCGGTGCCGGCCCAGCTGGATTATCAACGGCTTGTAAGCTTATGCAGCTTGCAAATGAAAAAGACCAAGAGCTAATGGTTTGTGTGGTCGAAAAAGGCTCCGAGGTAGGTGCACACATTCTTTCTGGTGCCGTTTTTGAGCCGCGCTCACTAAACGAACTTTTCCCTGATTGGAAAGAAAAAGGCGCACCTCTCAATACACCCGTAACTGAAGACCACATTTACCTACTTAATGATGAGACTTCAGCGAAAAAGTTACCAAACGCTATTACCCCGAAAACCATGCACAACGATGGCAACTATATTGTGTCTATGGGTAATGTGTGTCGCTGGTTGGCAGAACAAGCTGAACAACTAGGTGTTGAAGTATTCCCTGGCTTTGCGGCCTCTGAAGTCATTTACAATGAAGATGGCAGTGTTGGCGGTGTACTTACCGGCGACATGGGCGTGGGTGAAAACGGCGAACCTAAAGACGGCTACATGCCAGGTATGGAACTACGCGCTAAATACACAGTGTTTGCAGAAGGCTGTCGCGGTCACTTAGGAAAAGACCTCATTTCGCACTTTAAGCTGGACGAAGACAGTTCACCGCAACATTATGCTATTGGCTTTAAAGAGATTTGGGATATAGACCCATCCAAGCACCAGCCAGGGCTTGTGGTTCACAGTGCAGGCTGGCCACTTGACGATGCAACAGGCGGTAGTTATTTATACCACGCTGAAGATAACCAAGTGTTCGTTGGCCTAATCGTAGACCTAAACTACGACAATCCATACCTAAGCCCGTTTGATGAATTTCAACGTTTAAAGCACCACCCCGTATTTAAACAGTACCTTGAAGGCGGTAAACGTGTCTCTTATGGCGCAAGAGCTATCGCTAAAGGTGGGTTTAACTCGTTGCCTAAAATGACCTTCCCAGGTGGTTTACTCGTCGGCTGTGAAGCCGGAACGCTAAACTTTGCCAAAATTAAAGGTAATCACACGGCCATGAAGTCGGGCATGCTTGCAGCAGAGAGTATTTTTGAAGCCATTTCAGAAAATGCTGAGGCACCAGTAAAAGAGTTAACAAGCTTTACAGAGAAATTTAAATCATCGTGGCTATACGACGAATTGTTCCGCTCTCGTAACTTTGGCCCCGCTATCCACAAACTCGGAAATTTCTGGGGTGGCGCATTTAACACGCTAGAGCAAAATATCTTTAATGGTAATTTGTTTTTCACCATGAAAGACGAACATAAAGACTACGCACAGCTTAAAGAAGCGAAAGATGCAAAAGAGATTTCATATCCTAAGCCAGATGGCGTGTTAAGCTTTGATAAATTGTCTTCTGTATTTTTATCTAATACAAATCACGAAGAAGACCAGCCTTGCCACTTAAAATTAAAAGATCCGTCTATTCCTTTGCAGGTTAATTTACCTAAATTTGCAGAGCCAGCACAGCGCTACTGCCCTGCTGGTGTATATGAAGTAATTGAAGAGGAAGGTGAAAAACGGTTCCAAATTAATGCACAAAACTGTGTTCACTGTAAAACCTGCGACATAAAAGACCCAAGTCAAAATATTAAATGGGTAGTTCCGGAAGGTGCCGGCGGACCAAATTACCCGAACATGTAATTTAAAGTATTAATTTGCTATTTAACGGATATTTTTAAAAAGCGAGCTTGGCTCGCTTTTTTTTTGTGCTACTTTTATTTATTATCCAATAGAAATTAAGTACAACGTATTAAGGTTAATTAATGAGCGATTTTTTAGATATTTTAACCCATGGAAGACGTTTACAAGGTGCTGTTAAGGAATTAAGCATTGAAGAACTTGAACAAATTCAAGAAAAACTTAGCGGTATAATTGAGAAAAGAAAAGAAAAATTAGTAGAACAAGAAAAGCTTGAGAAAGAAAAATTAGAGAAGCTCGCTGCTATTAAAAAGCAAATGGAAGAAGCGGGTTTAAATGTTGAAGATCTACAGGCATTAAATGTAGAAACAAACAAAAAGGTTGGCAAAAAACGTCCGGTTAAATACAAGCTTGTTGATAGCAAAGGTGAAGAACACCTTTGGACAGGTATTGGACGCATGCCTCGCGTTTATAAAGAAGCGCTAGATAGTGGTAAGTCACTCGACGATTACGCCATTAATTAATTGAAATTGTGAATTAAACAAGGCCTGTTTTTACAGGCCTTATTTTGTTTGAACAGCATGTTCAGAAACGGATAAGTATATTGTGAAGTTGAACTACAAACTTTCGGAGTGCGCTTCTACCTCTCCCTGGCTGATTCTCATTCATGGACTATTTGGAAATGCCGATAATTTAGCCGGCATTAAGCGCCACTTTGAGTCTAATTACAACGTGATCAGCATTGATCTACCTGACCACGGTGAATCCCCATGGACATCTTCATTTTCTGTCGACGATGCTGCAAATGGGGTGTTCGAGATTATGCAATCGCTTAATATTGGAGAAAGCGCGGTTTTAGGCCACTCATTAGGCGGCAAAGTAGCCATGAGATTAGCCTTAAACCACGGCGACGTTGTTTCTCACCTCATTGTCGCCGATATTGCACCAGTATCTTACGACCATAGCCACCAAACCGTATTTGATGGACTCAAGGCCGTTCCCTTAGATGCAATTCAAAGTAGAAAAGATGCTGAAAAAGAAATGGCTAAACATGTGAAAGAGCCAGGCGTTCGACAATTCTTATTGAAGAGCCTATATCAAGATGAAAATGGCGATTGGAAATGGCGTTTTAATGTCGATGGATTAATTGCAAGTTATTCACACATTATTGATTGGGAACAAACAAATCAAACATTTGATGGCGTAACCTTATTCATCAAGGGCAGTGAGTCTGATTATATTACGCCAGCCTATCGCGATGAAATAACGCGTTATTTTCCCAAGGCTAAAGCACATGTAATAGAAGGTACTGGCCACTGGTTACATGCAGAAAAGCCAGCGGTCTTTAACGCCGTTGTAGAAAGAACGCTCAATAAATCGTCTTAAAGAAGGGTTTTCATCATCATTTAAGATGAGAATGACTATTATTACCTATTTTTGAACGTTTTAGGCTCTTACAGGCGTATATACTGTGATATAGTTGCGTCAGATTTTTTTAAGTAACAACACTATGCTTGCAGAAAATTACGAACTCATTGAGTCCATCATGCTGTATGGCGGCTTATCTATCCTTTTTGGGTTGATGGGTTTTGCTGTACACGATGTACTGCGTAAGAACGATGTGCCACTTATTGGACGAGTGGTAACGTACGGTGTGCTAGGTTTAGGCGCATTAGGGTTTCTTGCGAAGGGCATTATTGAATGGTTTTGGCTAAGCACAGGCGTTTAATTAGTAACGATTAATAGAGGTTAGATATGGCAAGCGTTGGCCTATTTTTCGGAAGTGACACGGGTAATACCGAACATGTTGCGAAAATGATCCAGAAGGAATTGGGTAAACAGCTAATTGATGTTAAAGACATTGCCAAGAGCAGTAAAGAAGACATCGCTGAATTTGATTTGCTTATCTTTGGTATCCCAACGTGGTACTACGGTGAAGCGCAATGCGATTGGGATGATTTCTTTCCTGAACTAGAGCAAATTGACTTCAACGACAAGCTAGTTGCTATTTTTGGTTGTGGAGACCAGGAAGACTATGCAGAGTACTTCCTAGACGCGATGGGCATGATACGTGACATCGTTGAAGCCAAAGGTGCGATTTTAGTAGGTCAATGGTCAACTGAAGGCTACGACTTTGAAGCGTCTAAAGGCATGGCTGACGACAATCACTTTGTTGGCTTGGGTATTGACGAAGACCGTCAACCAGAACTAACTGACTCGCGCGTTAAAGCGTGGTGCAAGCAAATTCACGATGAACTTTGCTTGGCAGAACTTGCTTAAGCACAGCCGCGAAAAAGAATACAAAAAACCGCTCTGATGAGCGGTTTTTTTTGATAATTAATCAGCTGCGCCTGCTGTCAGCTACGCTAATTCAGCGATTACAGGTGAAACCGCTCTACTGCTTTTCTCAAGCTCTCAGTTTGCGCGTCCAACAACATTGTCGACTCGTTCGACTGGCGCGTGCTTTGCGCACTGGAGTCGGCTAGTGCAACTATGCGGTTCAAACTTTTCGCAACATCGCCAAGTAAAACATCTTGTTGTTCGGTATCAGCCACAATGTGTTCGTTAATATCGCTTAACCGCTCAATGATTTCTCTAATACTCTCTACTTGTTGAGATACTTGCTGGGTAATTTCCACCCCTTCTTGCGCTTGTTCGCGCCCTGCATTAATTGCTTTTACTGCCTGCGCAGCATCTTTTTGTAAGTTCCCAATCATCTGCTCAATTTCTTCCGTAGAGTCATGGGTGCGGTTGGCTAGCGTTCGCACTTCATCCGCAACGACCGCAAAGCCTCTACCTTGTTCACCAGCTCTTGCAGCTTCAATGGCTGCATTCAATGCTAACAAGTTGGTTTGCTCTGCAATCGTTTTAATCACGTCTAAGATACTGCCAATATTGCGAGAGTTGTCGTCCAAACGATTAATGATCTGCGCCGAAGACTCCGCCTGTTTGGCTTGATTACCCACCTGCTGACTGCTTTTTTGTACCAATTGACCAATGTCTGTACTTTGCTTTGTTATATCGCGTAGGGCGTCCATTGCTTCATTAATTTGGGCGAGGTTGCTGCGGCTTTTTTCCTGTACATGTTTTGTATTCGTAGACGTTACCGTTACTTGCTCACGTTGCTTGTCTACCTCAGATAAGCTCTTATTACCCAGCTCTACGCTTTCTTTTGTAATGTCTATAAGGCGTTTTTCTTGCTCTAATATATTGCCCACTAGCTCTCGTAAACTATCGGTTAGGCTGTTCACTTTTGCGGAAAGGGCAGAAAACTCATCATTGCCCTCTTGAGGCAATTTGGTGCTTAAATCCCCTTTACTTAGCTGACTTAAGCCTTTATTGATACGGCCAAGGGGCTTGGAAATACTACGGGTTACAATAACCGCTAAAAATATTGCAGCAACCAAGCCCAGTGCCGCGACAATGATATTGCGCACAAGGTTGGCCTGAACAGATTCAAGAATGGCGTTCTGCCCATCAAGAGATTGCTTCTGGACAGCGTCAAACAAAGTATTAATGTCGGCAAGTGCGGTTTCTAACGCTTCTTTTGCTTCCTTCTGAGCTTTCGCAGCTTTGTCTACTTCAGAAAGTTTTTGTCGCTGCAAAGCAATTAATCCATTTGTGCCGTTTACCGCTTCCATCAGTAAATCATACTGTTCGTTAAAAGAAGCTATCGTACCGCCATCATCAACCCCTGTGGCCAAACGATTTACATAGTCTTTATCTACCTGCAAATTACTCAATTGGTATTCTAAATCTTCAATAATACTCGCACTTTGCGTAGCGTTATCGGTTTCAGCCAGTTCAATGAATGAATCATTCATTGTGAGCAATTTGTTGTCTATTGCAGTACCCGCACCAATTAGCGTTTCAATACTGGGGTTATTTCCCTCTAAATAGGAAAGATCTAGCATTAACGCACTAGCCTCATCGGCCGTCATTAAGACTTTTTCAAGCTGTGCAGCAAGAGCCTTCTCGATATTCATTCGCTCGTTGATAGCGGTATACATGTCGTTACTACTATTAACGTAGGCTAGACTAACGTCGACAGCGTTACTGGCTACCGCGTTATTTGGCATAAGTGAGTTTAAACGAGACAAGTCGTCAGAGAATGCGGAAGATAAAGTATCAAACGTCTCTTTGTTTGCGACCAGCTCTTCTCTATTTTCGACATGATATCCGTTGGCAGTAATCACTGATAAAGAGAGGATCTCAGTCTTTACTTTTACCATGCTGGTCTGAACTGGCATCTTTTGCTCTACAACGTCTTGTGCAGAATCTTTTATTCCGCTAAGACCAAAATAGGAAAGAATACTGGTAAGTAATAATAAGCAGCCGAATAAGCCAAAGCCTAACGTGATTTTATTTATAATTGTTAACTGCATGGGCACTTCCACCAAAAAAACATGCCAAAAAATAAAAAGGGTTGTATCGCCTTTTTAAGTTTAGTTTAACAGGATGTTAATTCAATGCATCAAAAGTTTTATTTATTTTGCACATTTGTTAGATAAATCTTGCACTTACAATCTGGTCAGGCCAGACACCATGCGGGCTGTAGCGAAGTAACAATTTTTATCGCACCAGTGCAATGGATAAATTTTCAGCGAGAAAACAAAGTTTCCACGGTTTTGCTTTTAAATTGTTTCAACTTACCTATAATAACCACCAAATACTTATTCACTCGTTCTTAGTAGGTTGTAATGGATCAAAATAAAGAATTGAAAAAAGCAGGGCTAAAAGTCACTCTGCCTCGCCTTAAAATTTTACAAATTCTGCAAGAGCCAGAAAACCAACACATCAGCGCTGAAGACGTTTACAAAATCCTTATCGAACAGGGTGAAGAAATTGGTCTTGCTACCGTGTACCGCGTGTTAAACCAATTTGATGATGCAGGCATTCTTAATCGCCACCATTTCGAAGGTGGAAAATCTGTATTTGAAATCAGTCACAAAGATCACCACGACCACCTTGTGTGTTTGAAGTGTGGCAAGGTCATTGAGTTTGAAGATGACATTATCGAAGAACGCCAAGAGATGATTGCAAAGCAACACAAGATGAAGCTAACGCATCACAGCCTTTACTTATACGGTGAGTGTACAGACGGTAACTGCGACAACTTACCTGAATAAGTAACAGTTTTATTCTAGCAAAAGGCCCGCTTTAAGCGGGCCTTTTTTCGTTACGCTTTAAACTTATATGCGTGGTAAGCCTTAATTGCTTTCTCCCACACGTCACCCACTTCCCCTGTGCCAATAGGTTTCCCGTCTACTTCAACTACCGGGGCAACTTCTTTGCTTGAAGAGGTTAACCATACTTCATCTGCCTCCAGCAACTCATCTTTGCTAAACCAAGTTTCAGTAACAACCAGGCCTGCCTGTTTAAATGCTTCAATTGCAATGGCGCGAGTAATACCGGGAAGAAGTTCATGGTTTAAGGGGGGCGTAGATATACATCCGTCTTTCACCATAAACACGTTGCATGAACTTGCCTCGGTTATCATACCTTCGCTGTTGTACAAAATAGTTTCGTTAACGCCTGCGTCAACACCTGCTTGGTAGTGCATTACATTGCCTAACAAGGATGTGGATTTAATATGGCAGCGTTGCCACCTTTTATCCTGTTGAAGCGCAACTTTGAAAGGCCTTGCTTCAGATTTTGCTGTAGGCTGTGGTGGCGCTATTTCAAAAGCAAACCCGAATACAGTGGGTGCTATATTCTTAGGGTATGCATGAAAACGTTTTGTATCGGTGCCACGGCTTACGTGGAAATAAACACCAATGTTTCCGCTTTCTATAAACGCTTTGTTTTTTTCGACCAAGCTGGACAAAATGTCTTGCCATTCTTCTGCTGAATAAGGGTTAGCGATTTCAATAGCTTTAAGGCCTTGCGCCATACGCGATGTGTGCCCCTTGAAGCCTACTGCGCTACCAGAATACGTTGGAATGACTTCATAAATACCATCACCAAAAAGGAAGCCTCTGTCCATCGGAGAAATTTTAGCCTCAGAAAGAGGCAAATACTCACCGTTTAAAAACGCAATCGTCACAATATTTCTCCTTGTAGTCGGCGACGCCTACTTGTCATCAGTAGCCAGTCTGCCCTTGCTTCTTCTTCATGTTGAAAAACAAAATTCACTTTTTCGCCTGGCACGGCTTGGGCCAAGCGACTTATATCACAGGGGCTTACACAGCCAAGTTTTGGATAACCCCCTAATGTTTGTCTGTCGCGCATCATTACAATAGGCTGCCCGTCGCCGGGAACTTGAATTGCACCTAAATGAATTGCCTCTGAGCGCATGTTTTCTATATCGGCTGTAACTGATTCACCGGTCAACCTAAAGCCCATGCGATCGATAGCCGATGAAACCGTATAGCTGCTTGTTTCAAACGTGCGTAAAGCAACAGCGCTAAAACTCGAAAACTGATACCCGGGAATAACCCGAATAGACTCTAAAAAACCATAGTTGTCTATGTGCTGCCGCGAGAGAGTGCGCATTCTAGCGGTGCTTTTAATTCTGCTGTTAGCTGAAATGTCGATGCAATCGCCATCTTTTAACGCGCATCCCTTACCATCCAACCCACCAAGTTGTTCGCGTACTACCGTACATGCACTCCCTACCGCTTTTGGCACATGCCAATTTCCACCTATTGCCAAATAGGCTTTGCTACCAAGTAGAGCGCTGCCAAACGTAATAGTTGCACCTGCCGGTACATGTTGGCTCTGGTATGTTGCTTTAACGTTTCCATCTACGTCGAGTGACGGTTCCCTGCCAGTCACAGCAATAATACAATCTTCATCAACCCGTAATCGCATTTCACCAATCGCTTCGAAGCATGGCGTACCGTCTAAATTGAAGGCTAGAAAATTGGCCCAATCATAGGCGTTACTATCCATAGGGCCTGATTCACAAAATCCATCCCGTTGTCGCCCTACCCGTCCGTTATCTATGATAAGGCTAAACAATCCTTTACTGAGTACTTCAATTCTCATCGCTCAACCTGCAATCCTGCTCTATATTCCTGTTCAGTAACTGAAACAAACCTAACCACATCACCTGCTTTTAACCGCGCTTCACTTTGCTCATTTTTATGAATGAGCATGTCGAATGCCGTAAGCCCCAATAAATTCCATCCTCCAGGTGATTCACTGGGGTAGACAGCAGTTTGCCTGTCAGCGATTGCAACCGCACCTTTAGGTACGCGTTTGCGCGGTGTGCCTAGTCGCGCACATTTGAGCGCTTCTGGAATATCACCCATATAGGCAAAGCCCGGAGAAAAACCCACTGCGTATACTTTATAAGTCGTGCTAGTGTGCAATTCGATAATCTCTTCAATAGACAGTGACGTTTTCTTACTCACTACACTTAAATCACTTGCATTAGGCGCACCGTACCAAACAGGAATTTCAATCACGGCGCTACTTTCATTCTCTTTTGCTTGCAAAGAGAATGATTGCAGGCTCATGTCTTCAGCGCTTAGATTACTTATGGCACGGTATACACCGTGGCTATCAATTAATGCCATATCAAAAATAATCAACAGGCTGTCATAGGAAGGCACACACTCACGCAGCCAAGCCCACGAATCGCTTCCCTTTTTGCTATCTATCGCTGCCAGCACGTGATGACAGGCATTATTCGCGTCGTCCAGGTTTGCGCCATCAAAGTACAAAATAATGGCGTCTGCACTTGCTGTAACTATTCGCTTAATGCGACCGAAAGCTTGCATCTACTGTCCTTGTTATTTAAACGGCTGTCAGTGCTTGGTTCTGAGTACTTAGTTTTAGATATACCACTCTCAGCACAACAATGGGTAACAGCCTCTTGTATTGTTCTTGTAAAATGTGTTTTTTATGAGGCAGGTTTATAGAAATGTTCTGATTTTCTTTGCAATATTCACCGCCCCTTTAGTATCGCCATGTACACACAGAGAATCCGCTTCTATTGCAAGTGTTGCTCCCGAAGCTGTCGTTACTGTTCCCGATGATATAAGTTGTTTAGCTTGAAGCAATGCGTCGCTCTCGCTTAACACGGCACCTTCGATCAAGCGAGATTGCAGTAAACCTTCATCGGTATAACGCCTGTCTGAAAACGCTTCAAAATACAACGGCAGCCCCCACTCTTGCGCAGCGTCTTTAAGCGCTGCATTTTGCGACGTAGCCTGTACCATTAGCGCAAGGGGCGAATCTAACGACTGCATATTTATTTCAGCTATGCTTCGCATTACTGTGCGCATGACAGCTGTATCTTTCATCATGTCATTGTAAAGCGCACCATGAGGTTTCACATAACTTACGTTGGCCCCGCAAGCCTTTGCCATTCCACTCAATGCACTCGCTTGATATTGGATCATAGCGCTGAGTTCATCAGCAGCAATCGCCATACTTCTGCGACCAAATCCCTGTAAGTCTGGATAGGCTGGATGGGCACCTATGTCCACATCATGTTGTTTGGCTAACCGAATAGCCTGCTTCATCACTAATGGGTCACCAGCGTGAAAACCACAAGCAATGTTGGCCTGATCAATTTCTGCCATAATGGCCGCTTCCACCGGCATAGACCATGCGCCAAAACTCTCACCTAAATCGCAATTTAACTTCATAATGGTTTAGCTCTTACGTTCATTCCAGTATCATGTTACCTGTTCTTTTTAAAAAGTCAGTGCTGATGATAAATATTGGAAAAATTAATACATTACGCGTGGTAGCCCAATACCCTTTTGGCTACGCTTTAGCGCCACTTGTCGAAAACAATGACGAAAACGACTGCGTAATAGAAATAGATGATGCTGAAGAGCTGCAAACTGTGACCCTTGCGATTGACGAAGTAGAAACTTCCCTCGCAGAAGGACAACAGATAGACGTATTTGTAGCCACAGATCAGCGCGGCGATCTCTATGCCACCATGAAGAAACCTTTGATTCAAGTTGGTGAAACTAAGGTACTTAAAGCGGTATCTGCCACTAACTTTGGTGCATTTTTCGACTGGGGTTTAGACAACGACCTTTTAATGCCCAACGACTACCAAGCTCAACCTGTCAATCCAGGTATGTACTATGTTGTTCACACCTTTTTTGATGATAAAACCCAGCGTATTTTAGGTGCTACCAAGCTTCACTATTTTCTAAAGGAAAGTAGTGCCTATCTCAACGAGGGCGACACAGTGCAATGCTTGGTTTATGCCAAAACTGATTTAGGTTTTAAGGTCGTTATCAATGAAAAAAGCTTAGGTCTTATTTTCCATAGCGATGCCTTTAAGCCACTTAAAGTCGGGCAAGCTACTGAAGGGGTAATTAAAACAATTCGTGACGACGGCAAGGTGGATGTAGCCCTTCAGCGCGTAGACAAAGGTGGCCGTGATGCACTTCAACAAGCCATTTTGGATGACTTAGAAGCCCACGGTGGCATTTCTACGCTAACAGATAAGAGTGCGCCAGAAGCCATTTACTCTCATTTTAACGTGAGTAAAGCGGCGTATAAAAAAGCGTTAGGGGCGTTATATAAGCAAAAGAAAATCACGCTTAGCCCAGATGCTGTTCGCCTTAACAAATAAACGCACATGTCACAGCTGCATTGAAGCGCTAAACTGGCCTGTCTTGCAGCTTCCTTTTTTATTTTTATGACATTAGGATAAACAATGAAAGCACGTGTTTCTTGGGATCAAGATTTAACTTTTACAGGAACTACAGACAGCGGTTACAAAACGGTGATGGACGGCAGCGGTAAGGCTGTATCTCCGATGGAATCAGTGCTGTTGGCAGTTGGTGCATGTTCAAGTATTGACGTGGTAGATATTCTTAAAAAAGGGCGCTTTAACATTGAAGCCTGTAACTGTGAATTAGAAGCTGAACGCGCTGAAGAGCCGCCTCGTGTATTTACTAAAATTCACGCGCATTACACAGTGTCAGGTGAAGGCATTAGTGAAAAGGCCCTTGCTCGCGCCGTGCAGCTTTCTGCAGAAAAATACTGTTCCGTCATGCTAATGCTAACGGGTAATGTTGAGATCACTACAAGCTATACTTTGGTTTAATAAACTATAGTAGAACCAGCCTCTTTTTAGCGATTCTCGCTAAGCATTAGTAGAAAAGGCCAACCACTTGGGTTGGCTTTTTCGTTGAAACTGTTTGTTACACTCATAAGTGATTGATATTATTAACAATTAACATTAGTTAACATCTTTGGCATATTAGCTGCTGTATATGGTCATTATTATATAACGACAACTACGTTAGGGTTATTGACCATGGAAACTACAACGCACAGCAACACCTCTTTTTCACCATCACATTCTTTATTACCGTTTTCGCCAACATCACTCAAATTACTTGTTGGAAGCGGTATTGTTGCCCTCTCTCTCTCGATGACAGCATGTTCTGATGCTGATGCCATTAATGACCAAGCCAACGCCACCGAAGTTGAAGAAACCGTTTTTGCTATTCCCGTTGAAACCCAAACCATTGTTACTGGCGACATTACGTCCACTTACGATACAACCGCTATTTTAGAGGCCCGTGAAGAAGCATTTGTGGTTGCGCGAGCGTCTGGAATTATCGAAGAAATCTTCGTAGAAGAAGGTGATTATGTTGAAAAAGGCCAGGTACTAGCACAGCTTGATAAACGCCGCTACGAGCTGAACTTATCAAAAGCTTTGGCTGATTTAGCTGGCATTGAAAGCGAACTAGAAAAGGTCAACAAAGTCTATTCCAAAAAGCTTATCAGCGATGACACTTACGACAAGCTCACTTCGCAATTTGAATCAGCAAAAGCATCTGTACGCTTGGCTGAACTTGATTTGAAAGAAGCAACGATCACAGCCCCAATTGATGGATACATTGCAGAGCGAAACGCAAAAGTAGGTAACTTAACCGAATCGTTCCAACGGGAGAGAATGTTCCATATCGTTCAGCAACGTAATCTTCAAGGCATTGTGTATCTGCCTGAAAATGAGCTACCTAACGTAGTGATTGGACAAGGTGCAATGCTTACCGTGGCGGCTTTAGGCGACAGGAGTATCACCGCGAGTGTTGAACGTATAAGCCCGGTCATCGATGCGACCACAGGCACGTTCAAAGTAACCTTAAAAGTACCTAACGAAGATAACAAACTTAAAGCCGGCATGTTTACCGATGTGTCACTTGAGTACGCAACACATGCTAACGCCACGTTGTTGCCTCGTAGAGCGCTTGTTACCATCGATAATAATCATAGTGTATTCGTTGTCGACAACGGCAAAGTTAAAAAAGTTGATATTTCTACAGGTTTTGAAAACAACGAAGTCGTTGAAGTTATTAATGGTTTAAACGGTAATGAAGAAGTGGTTACCGCAGGCCACCAAAACTTGAAAGACAGCGCCCCTGTTGAAGTAGTAAACAGCTAATTCGGCCCAACAAGGAACTCACACAATGCGTATTGTAGATATTGCTGTAAAGCGCCCTGTTGCCGTTAGTATGTTCACTTTTGCGGTATTGCTATTTGGTATGGTGTCGTTAGGCAGACTGTCGGTTAACCTACTGCCTGACTTATCTTACCCTACTCTCACCATTCGTACTGACTACGACGGTGCAGCGCCAGGCGAAGTCGAGCAACTGGTTTCAAAACCCATTGAAGAAGCCATTGGCGTAGTAAAAGGCGTACGTAAAGTTACGTCCACATCGCGCGCAGGCCAGTCTGACGTAGTGCTTTCATTTGCATGGGGTACTGATATGGATTTCGCGAGCTTAGAAGTACGCGAGAAACTTGATGTATTACAACTTCCCCTTGATATAGAAAAGCCAAGGCTCCTTCGTTTTAACCCAAGTTTAGACCCAGTAATTAAACTGGGGCTGACGGCACAAAGCGATACGTCAAGTTTAAGCGTAGCGCAAATGAAGCGATTACGTTTGTATGCCGAACAGCAAGTAAAACGAGCTCTAGAATCAGTAGAGGGTGTGGCAGCCGTGCGCGTTGGCGGTGGTTTAGAAAACGAAATACACATTCTTATCGACCAGCAGAAAGCCAGTCAGCTGTCTATTCCCATTACCCGAATTATTGACCGGGTCAGTGCCGAAAACATAAACGCGGCCGGCGGTCGAATTGATAACGCAGCCCAGGCGTTTTTGGTCAGAACCCTGAATCAGTTTGAAACACTGAGTGATATCGAAAACCTTTTCATTGGGCGTTTTGAAGGCAGAAACATTCAACTTAAAGACGTGGCAACGGTTGAGAGTGCTTATAAAGATCGTGATGTGGTAACGCGCTTTAACGGCAATGAAGGCATTGAAATTGCCATTTATAAAGAAGGCGATGCTAATGCGGTTAACGTAGCGCAAAAAGTGGCTAGCCGGTTAAATGAGGTCAACAACAACTTGCCTTCAAACTACACGCTTAGCGAAATTTATGACCAAAGCGTGTTCATTAAGCAAGCTATAGATAACGTAAAATCAGCGGCAGTGATGGGCGGTATTTTAGCCATGTTAGTGCTGTATCTTTTTCTTAAAGACTTCTGGGCTACCGTTATTATCTCGGTTTCTATTCCGGTATCAGTAATTGCTACCTTTAATCTAATGTATGCCAACGATATAAGCTTAAACATGATGAGCTTAGGTGGTATCGCGCTGGCTGTTGGATTATTAGTAGATAACAGCATTGTTGTGCTTGAAAATATCGATCGCCATAAAAAATTAAAAGTGGCTGGGAGTGATAACGCTACAGCTAATGAAAAAACGACGGCAGAAGCCACAGACACTGAGGCATCTGCCGCTAGCGAAGGAACAAAAGAAGTCTCTGGCGCAATTGTGGCTTCGACACTGACCACTATGGCCGTGTTTGTGCCGCTAATATTTGTAGAAGGTATTGCAGGTCAGCTGTTTAAAGATCAAGCGTTAACCGTGTCGTTCGCTTTAGCTGCATCGCTTGTTGTTGCGCTCACACTTATCCCTGCGATGGCACATAAGAAGAAAAAGCAACAGCTAGACCACGAAGATGTGTTTACTACACCAGCGCCTACCCCTCCTACGTCGACGTTTGGCAAAGTTATGTATTACGTTACCCTGCCAGTTCGTTGGGTATTCAGACTTATCTTTGTATTTTTACCTGCAGCCTTGGTCACCTTGGTGATAGGTGCATGGCATATCGTCAGCAAATTATTAAGCGTTGCCTTTAAACCACTTATCTGGGTATTTAACAAAGGGTTTGACCTTCTCGCTTCTGCTTATGAAAAACTGCTGCGCGTAAGTCTTAAAGCCAAAGCGCTGGTGTTAGCTACTGCCTTTATTCTTGCTGCTGGCGCGATAATGCTTGTACCAAAACTAGGTATGGAACTTATTCCTACCCTGTCACAAGGAGAATTTTCGGTAGAAGTGACCCTCCCTGCGGGCTCGCCACTAGCGCGTACCGACGCTATTATCAGCGAGCTTGCTGCGGTTGCAGTAAATAACAATGATGGCGGCGAAACCAAGGTGCTTCGCACCTATGCCATGTCTGGTACGGGAAGCCTTATAAGCGCTGCGCCTAATCAGGGTGGCGATCATTGGGGCCGCTTAAACATTGTCATGCAGCCTACGGCGACAGCTTCCGATATGGACGCGGTAAAGCGTGCCCTTCGCGATCATCTAGCCTTTAAACCTCAGGTTCAGGCAACGTTTTCAGAGCCTGAGCTATTTAGCTTTGCATCGCCTATTCAAATTGAAATTGCGGGTTACGACCTCAATCAATTACAGCAGTATGGCGACGCCATTGCTACCAAGCTAGCCAGTTTTAATAATTTTGCAGACGTAACGACCAGCATTCGTGACGGAAACCCAGAGCTTAAAATAGCCTTCCATCACGCCAAACTTGCTCGCCTTGAGCTTGATGCATCAACCGTTTCTCAGCTTATTGCGGCCAAAGTAGGTGGCCGTGTCGCGACACAGTATAGTGTTGAAGACAGAAAGGTAGATGTGCTGGTAAGAACCCAAGAAAACCAGCGAGATAACATCGCCAGCGTGCGCGCCATTGTTGTTAATCCAGGCTCTGCGCAACCTATTCCATTAAGTGCCGTTGCAGACGTATACATGAGTGTAGGTCCTAGCGAGATCACCCGCGTTGGACAGCAACGTGTAGCGCTGGTATCTGCGAATTTAGCTAAGGGTAAGCTTGATGAAGCAGTTGCCGTTGCTAATAAAGTCATTGCTGAAACCCAACTTCCTCTATCTTTAAGTGCAGAGGTAACCGGACAGAGCGAAGACATGCAAAGCAGCTTCCATTCGCTACAGTTTGCCCTGGCACTTGCAGTGTTTATGGTGTATTTGGTTATGGCGTCACAGTTTGAGTCGTTGCTGCACCCTCTGCTTATTTTGTTCGCAGTGCCGCTAGCCGGTGCTGGTTCTGTGTATGGGTTGTGGCTTACCAATACGCCGCTAAACGTGGTGGTATTTATCGGTTTGATTATGCTGTGCGGTATTGTAGTGAATAACGCTATTGTATTAGTTGACCGTATAAATCAGTTACGCCGCCAAGGAGTAGATAAAGACACTGCTATTCTAGATGCTGCAAAGACCCGCCTGCGCCCTATTGTGATGACTACACTTACTACGGTGTTGGGTCTATTGCCTATGGCGTTTGGTTTTGGTGAAGGTGCTGAAATTCGCACGCCAATGGCCATCACTGTCATTTACGGCCTTCTGTTTGCAAGCTTGCTCACCCTCATTTTACTGCCAGTGCTTTACAGCCTGTTCGACGTGAAGAAAAACGTTGCGCAGAAAACGTCTGTTAATACTAATGCGGGCTTTGGTGACGAAGGAGCAATGTCGAAAGGAGGTGTACTATGAGTACACCTTCTCACAACGCTAATAACAGTTCTGAAACCCACACTGACAAGCGCCAAACACGTGACCCGAATCAACGCGAGACAGACATAGCTCCACAGCCGCACCTTTCAAAAATTGCAGGTTTAGGCGCCTCGCTTGCACGCTTTGCGTTAAATAAGCCCGTTACCATCGGAATGCTGTTTTTGTCTATGTTGCTGTTCGGCATTGTATCTGGCCGCTTATTGCCTTTAGAGAAATTCCCTGGGATTGATATTCCAGAAATGGTAGTGCAGATCCCCTACCCTGATGCAACGCCAGTTGAGATTGAAACCATGATCACCCGCCCGGTTGAAGAGGCCGTTGCTACCATGTCGGGGATAAAGCGATTAAGGGCACGGTCGTACGACAATATGGCTGAGGTCATTGTAGAGTTCGATTGGGATGAAAACCTTAAAGCCAAAAGTATTGAAGCGCGGGAGAAGATTGACGCTATTCGCCACGAACTTCCTGACGATATAGAGCGGATCATGGTGTATAAATTTAACACCAACGATATGCCTATATTTCAGCTTCGCGTATCGAGCGACCGCGACTTATCAAATGCCTACGACTTGCTAGAACGCAACCTTAAGCGACCGCTAGAGCGTGTTCCGGGTGTATCGAAAGTTGAGCTATACGGCACCATGAAGCGTCAAATTACTATTCGCTTAGATCCTAAGAAAATGGCGGCCTACCAAATAGACGGTACACGCTTAGAGCAGCAGCTTCAAAACGCCAACTTCTCGCTAACCGCGGGCTATATGTACAATAACGGTGAAAAAATTCTGGTTAACCCAACTGGCGAATTTACCGATGTAAACGACTTTAAAAATATGTGGGTTACCCGCAGCGTTCGCTTGTCTGATATTGCCAGCGTGACTTACGAGCTTCCTCAACGCAATGAAGGACGTCATTTAGATCGCACCTTTGCGGTAGGCTTTAACGTATTTCGCGAATCGGGCAGCAATCTTGTAGAAGTTTCCGACGCGGTAATGAAGGTTATCGAAAAAGCCAAGGAAGACCCTGAGTTTACAGGCATTAGTTTATTTGTAATGGACGACACCGCGAAAAGCGTGACTTCGTCGCTGAGCGATTTGCTAAACGCAGGCCTTTTAGGTGCGTTACTTTCAGTTATTGTGCTGTACTTATTTTTGCGCCAGCTTACCACCACCTTAATCGTCGTGCTTTCAGTGCCATTCTCAATTTGTATTACCTTAGGTGTGATGTATCTATTAGGTTATACACTCAACATCTTATCGTTAATGGGCCTCATGCTAGCGGTAGGTATGCTGGTAGACAACGCCGTGGTGATCACTGAAAGCGTATTTCAAGAACGCCAACAAGAGGGAGACATTAAGCGAGCCACCCAGATTGGTGTAAACAAAGTCAGTCTTGCGGTCATTGCCGGAACAGCAACCACGGCAATAGTGTTTTTACCTAATATTATTGGGGTAAAAATAGACGTGACTATTTTCTTAGAGCACGTTGCTGTGGCTATCTGTATATCTCTGTTCGCGTCGCTTTTCATTGCTAAAACACTTATTCCCTTGCTGACAACTAAGGTAAAGATCCCTGTTGTAAAAACGCCTCAAACACCGTCCTACATAAAAGGCTATGGTCGTGCGCTTAACTGGATGTTGAAACACCAGGGTGTAACTTGTGTTATTGCTCTGCTTATTCTCGCGTCGACCTTTGTGCCTATGCAGGTGGTAACGTCTGACGATGAGGGTAACGACAACCAAGAGCGCATTTGGCTTAATTACCATGTGACACAAAACTTCACCTTGGATGAAGTGGAAAAAACCGTAAATAAAATGGAAGCATATCTTTATGAAAACCAAGAACGCTTTCATATTAAGCAGGTGTATACCTATTTTACTGCCGGCCATGCGGTAAGTGGTATCACGCTTAATGATGAATTGCCCGTAAGTGTAGGAAAAATCAAGGAGGATATTCGCGAAAACATGCCTTCATTTGTGCGTGCTCGCCCCTCTTTCCAGTGGGATAGCGGCAACGGTGGTGGCGTTAGAGTAACGCTGTTGGGGGAATCTTCAGAAACCTTGCTCACTATTTCAGAGCAAATCATTCCTATTCTTTCCACCATAGATGGGTTGGAAGATGTAAAAGCCGACACGGGATCTACCCGCGATGAGGTTCAAATACGCATAGACAGAGAGAAAGCAAACCGCTTCGGCATACAAGTAAACGATGTGGCTAAACTTATCTCGACGGCACTACGCGGAAGTAATTTACGTACATTCCGCTATGGTGACGCCGGAGAAGTGGCGGTGCAGCTTAAGTTTGGCAGCGATATTCAAGCCTCGCTAAGCGAACTTAAGAACATCAATATTGGGTTTACGCAGGGTCAATCGGTAACGCTGAACATGATTGCAGATTTCTCTGTGGTGCCACAGCTTTCGCAAATTAACCGCAACTATCGTCAAACCGCGCTAGCTATTGGTGCAAACTTAGAGGGTGAAACCACCACCGAACAAGCTCGTGAGCGCATAGAAAAAGCATTAGCTAATATCGAATTGCCGACAGGCTATAAGTGGACGCTAGACGGCAGCTTCTCTCGCCAGGATGAAGCCAATGCCGTAATGCAAATGAATATGCTATTAGCGCTTTGCATGATATACGTTGTGATGGCCGCGCTGTTTGAATCGCTAATTCTTCCAACATCTGTAATTACGTCACTACTGTTTTCCTTCACAGGTGTTTTTTGGGCATTCATGGTTACAGGCACATCTATGTCTATCATGGGGATGATTGGCATGCTGATTCTGATGGGTATTGTGGTTAACAATGGCATCGTATTGGTAGACAGAATTAATCAGCTCATCAATGAAGGTTTGTCGCTGTATGACGCAGTGATTGAAGGATGTATGACACGTATCAGGCCTATTCTGATGACAGTAGCCACTACAGTTCTAGGGCTTATTCCACTTGCGATGGGGAGTACTCGAATTGGCGGCGACGGCCCTCCCTACTCGCCAATGGCCATTGCAATCATTGGTGGGCTGGTGTTCTCAACACTAACCAGCTTGTTCTTAGTACCACTTGCTTACGTGTTGCTACTAAGGCTTAGGTTTAAAACGCAACGTTTGTTTAAAACCAGTAAAGCGCGTGTAGCCACGTATATTAAAATCGCTAATTAAGGCGCATACTTTAAAAAAAGTAAGACAAAAAGCGGGTCTAGTTTTCACCATTTACGTCAACGTGATTGACGATGAGTGCAAGCTAGCCCGCTTTTTCTGGATTTATCGTTACCGCAATCAACGCCTTAGCTACGCGACGTTAAGTATTCATGTACGGCATCAGCGTGACGCTCTACTGAAAACTCAATTAGACTACTGCCATTGCACGTCAACCCTTCTTCAGACGTTACCATACGCAACACTTCACGCTGACTAGCACCAATGCGTCCTACGTTACGTGAAAGACTAGAGCGAAGTACTCTAACGTCATCATTTATCACAGCTTTACAAAACCCTGCGAATTGGGTTTCGCCTACAAAGCGTATGTCTTTTTGTGGTGCTGCGGCAGTTGCGTTAACGCTAAATGCTACGGTTGCAGTTACAGCTAGCACTTTTACCGCGTTGGCTAGTTTCGATTTAACTGGTTTCATGTTTAATTCCTCAATGTGTAGATAAAGGCTTTAATCAAGTTTGTGGCAAACTCTTAGTTTTTGGTTGAACAAAGCTGAACAATCAACAATTCGCTCAACGCCCTTTATTTATGTATCAAGAATCAAAACTTTTCTGTTGAATGATTGTGTAATGGGGGTAAATGTGTGGTAAATCAGTTTGTTACACCATTGTTACTAGGCTAAATCACTGTTTTATCGAGTTTAATTTAGATTACATATTACTAATATATCTAGCGATGGAACTTGTAGGAAGAAAGAAATATAAGAGTTAAGTATAAAAAGGCCCCTTTTGGGGCCTTAAAACTGTAATTTTAACAAAATATATAATGATAAAGCGCATCTAATGTACAGAAAACCTCACCATTTCCGTAATTAAATTACAGAAAGCGTGAGCGATTACTCATATCTGCGTTCGCGCTTAGTTTCAATGGCATCAATATAAGCATGCCATGACGCGTAGCCGATTATAGGCATTAACACGATAAAACCAATAAACCCGGTTACGTAACCAATCGCAACGGTGGTAAAGATGATCGCCCCCCAAATAAGCATGGGAACCTTATTAAGCCATACTGCGTTAACGCTGGTTAATACGGCGGTAGCAAGGTCAACTTTGCGTTCCATCAAAATTGGTTGGGTAAACGCCGTAATGAAAAGCATGGCCAATGTAAAACCCGCACCAACAATTGTGCCTAGCGCTAAAAATGGTAATAAGCTTTCTAAATCGTTTTCGATATAAGGCGGATAAAGTGCATGGATTAGCGATGCAACACGCAACCAGAATATCATCATCACCATAAGTAAAATGGCAAAGCCCCACTCGTTAAACGCATTTCTGCGCATTGCGCGTAAAGAATGGCGTAACGTGGGCTTATGGCCTTTCTCCATTTCCCAGCTTACATCATAAAGACCAGCAGCTAGAAATGGACCTACCAACATAAAGCAAACAATGGCCGGTAGAATGACCAAGTGCCAACCTGTCATTTCAACCAAGTACATAATAAACCACGGAATAACCGCGAAGAGAACGCCATAAAACAATGTGAGACCTGGTGCGCGCATAGCGTCTCGTAATGCCAATGACAACCATTTTATAGGGTCGCCAACGTCTAATTCTTTACAGGGAATAACGCGTGCTATACCACTTTGCGTGATTGCATTCTCTGGTGTTTCTTTGAAATGGTGCGACATATTCTTATCACCTCTGCTTGTTAGCCTGTTTGTTACTAACGCGTTTTTTATACACGCCTTACTACTACGATAGGCGCTGAATGAAAAGTTCACAAGCTATTAACATAAATTTCATACTTAAGTGACAAGCGGATCATTCATCTCGTTATGTGGTCAATAAATAGCCACTTGGTGAAAAAAGTCGTACTTAAAGCGGAAATACTGCAAAAAGGCCATCGCATATGGCATTGTATTGCGATACTCTCAGGGTATGTAAATCAACCAGATAGACCATGAAAACTGTATCTCGCTCACATAAATTAGATAACGTTTGTTACGACATTAGAGGCCCAATCGCTGCGCAAGCACGCAAAATGGAAGACGAAGGACACCGCATATTAAAGCTGAATATCGGTAACCCTGCCCCATTTGGATTTGAAGCCCCTGACGATATCGTAAAAGACGTTATTCATAACCTGCCTACGTCTCAAGGATATTCAGACTCGACAGGAATTTATGCTGCCCGTGTGGCCGTGATGCAGTACTACCAGCAGCGCAACATTAAAGACATCCGTGTAGACGACGTTTATATTGGTAACGGCGTATCTGAGTTAATTATGATGGCAATGCAGGCGCTACTTAATCATGGCGATGAAGTGCTTATTCCAAGCCCTGACTACCCGCTTTGGACAGCAGCAGTTAGCCTCTCGTCAGGTTCACCCGTTCATTATCGCTGCGACGAGCAAGCAGGCTGGTTCCCAGATATTGACGACATAAAAAGTAAAATCACCAGTAAAACTCGCGCGATCGTACTGATCAACCCTAACAACCCAACCGGCGCAGTTTACGACAAAGCCCTTTTACAAGATGTGGTTGAAGTCGCCCGCGAACACGGACTTGTTGTATTTAGCGACGAGATTTACGACAAAATTCTTTACGATGAAGCAAAACACACCAGTATTGCTTCACTGGCTGACGATGTTTTTTTTGTTACCTTTGGCGGTTTAAGCAAAAACTACCGTGTGGCGGGCTTCCGCTCTGGCTGGCTTGTAGTCAGCGGCAATAAGCGATTAGCGTCTGACTATATTGAAGGGCTTAATATTCTGTCTTCCATGCGGATGTGCGCTAACGTACCGTGTCAAAGTGCTATTCAAACTGCGTTAGGCGGCTATCAAAGCATTGACGACTTGGTGAAAGAAAACGGGCGTCTTCGCATTCAGCGCGACGTGACTACAGATATGCTAAACGGCATTGACGGTATTTCGTGCGTTAAACCTAAAGGTGCCATGTATTGTTTCGCTAAAGTGGACGAGAAGAAATTTAACATTCAAAACGACGAACAAATGGTGCTGGACTTATTAAGCTCTGAAAAAATTCTGCTGGTACATGGTCGCGCGTTTAACCTTACTGAAGGCACGTATTTCAGATTAGTATTTTTACCGCACAGCGATGTATTGGTGCCTGCTCTGCATCGTATTGGCAACTTCTTTAGAACGTATAAGCAAGGGGCGTAATGTGTCTGATAAAAGTCACTTTTTTGCGCACCTGGCGCGCTTAAAGCTTATTAATCGCTGGCCGCTAATGCACAACGTGCGCACAGAAAATGTGCAGGAGCACAGTTTGCAGGTGGCCATGGTTGCCCACGCACTTGCTTTAATAAAAAATAAGTTTTTTGGCGGCACACTAAACCCTGATCGTATTGCTACCATGGCAATATTTCACGACGTGTCGGAGGTACTCACCGGAGATTAATTCTTATTTGTTAAGTTCTGTTCATTTAACAGTTAATTCTTATTCCACAAAAAATGTACACCATTAATTATTAGTAGAGCGTTTATGAAACAAAGTACCTTCTTAGCTTGGATTTTACGTATGCCATTGATAAAAAGATGGGCATTGATGCATACGGTAAAGCGTGAAAACATTGCAGAACACTCTCATCAGGTAGCAGTAATTGCGCATCTACTTGCAGTAATAAAGAAAGAAGTTTTCGGAGGTTCACTTTCACCAGAGAAAGCAGCAACCATTGCACTCTATCACGAGATATCTGAATCCAAATTGCAAGACATTAACCATGTAACCAAATATCACAACCCAGAAATAACCAGAGAGTTTAAAAAGTTAGAAAAAATCTCAGAACAAGAATGTCTTGCGTCATTACCCAAAGAGTTACAACAGCCATTTGCTAAATTGCTCGTCCAAGACGACGTCGATCCAGACTACAAACGCTTAGTTAAGGCAGCAGATATTATTTCAGCGTATTTGAAAGCAAACGATGAAATTCGCTTTGGTAATGCCGAGTTCAACTCGGTTAAAGATAGACTTGCAAAAATGTTGGCTGAATTCGAACAAGATATGCCGGAAGTTCGATATTTCCTGGATACTTTTGAGCGTAATTGTTTGGCAAGTGTAGATGAACTGACAGAGCAAGATACTTGACATTACTGCTATGGCCACATAACAAAAATCAGTTAATTAGTACTGATTTGTACTGTGGATCAGACACAACTTCATCTGACACTATTCTTTACAGAGCGTCACTAAATCGGTTCGTCAGTTCAGGCCAGTAGCAGCCGTTGGAACAGAATAAATAAAATGGCCGCTGTGTTAAGCAGACATATTGGAACTTGTCTGATAATCTAAATTTAGGTCAGTTTTCGGATCAAAGCGGACATAATTAGCTAAACTGCTATCGGGGTTTGAAACAGAATTAAAGGACGTTTAAATCAAACATTGATTTCGGAAAATAATGGAAGAAGATAATTTTAAAGAGCTCGCTCCCAATCCTCAGAAAGGGTCATATAGTTCTACTCATGTGATTTCAGGCATACCTGTCCCGAAAACGCAGCGCGTGCAGTTATTTGGTGCAGAAGAGTGGGAGGAATTTACTGAGGAATGGGCATCATCTCTTCAAAATTCATATCATAGCGTTAAACGCTTTGCCGGGGCTGGCGACAAAGGGCTGGACGTTGTGGGTTTTATTTTTTCCAACCAATTTAATGATGGGTGGGATAACTATCAGTGTAAGTTTTATGATAAACCTTTAGCGCCTTCCGATGTCTGGGTCGAGTTCGCCAAGATTATTTACTTTACTTATAGCGGTGAATACACACCACCACGGAAATACTACTTTGTTGCGCCGAAACAAATTGGTACAAAACTAGGCAAGTTACTTGCTAATGCTTCGAATTTGAAAGAAGAGCTCAGAAAGAATTGGGAGAAATATTGCGAGGAAGGCATAACCTCCACGGGAAAAATAAAACTCGAGGGTGCTCTTCTTGATCACTTTGATGGTTTTGACTTCACAATATTTGATTCAGTTTCCTTAGTTAAAATGGTTGAACAGCATGCTTCCACTCCTTTTCATGCTGTGAGGTTTGGTGGAGGGCTTGGTGTCCGTCCCGAACCAGAAATTCCACCGGAGAATACGGTGTCACTGGATCACCGTTATGTAAGGCAGCTTCTTAGCGTATATGCGCAATCCATTGGTCAAGGCCCGCAATCGCCCGATCTTTCTCTATTAGACAATAATGATGCCTTGCGCAAAAACTTTCGAAGGCAACGCGAGCGTTTTTACCATGCGGAATCATTACGCAACTTTTCTCGAGATACTGTTCCACCAGGAATTTACGAAGCTCTCCAAGACGATATTTTTGATGGCGTTGTGGAAGTGTGTGAGTCCCAGAACGACTGTGGTATGGATCGTTTAAACGCTACGATGAGTCAGGCCGTTAGTGTTAATGTTGACTCAAGCCCACTCGCCAGTGTTACTCGCCCGCGGGACAAACAAGGGATGTGTCACCAACTTGTAAATGACAGTCGCTTGAATTGGAGTGAGCACGATGATTGACGAGCGCCAACGAAATGTCACTGTATTTAACAGTACCCTTGAGACGGGGATTCGCTCACTGGTCATTCTTACCGCTAATTATCCCACCGCTTTGGATTTGCAGCGCCTAGTCGACTTTGACTATTTGGTCGTCCATTCGGGCGATGTTGATGGGCCGGAGAGTCTCCATCCTCCTCTTCCTATGAGAGAAGGAGAGCTTCTTGTTAGGCGAAAGATTATTGAATCAGGTCTTTCTTTGATGATGAGCCGTGGGCTAGTCTCCAGGATAGCAGGCGTAGAAGGAATTTTTTATCAGGCCAGTGACTACGCCAAGCCATTTGTCGACTCATTGGCTACACCATATATACGTTCATTGATAGATAGAGCAGATTGGGTTGCTACAGCCTTTGGCAATATCGACACAAAAGAGCTTCATTATTTAATTAGCAGCTTTTTTGATAAATGGACGACCCAATTCCATCATTCACGAGGTTTGGAAGGCAGCTAACAAGATGAATGAATCAATTCTAATAAAAAATATATGCTTTTTGGGTACAAAGGTAGATCCTGCTTTTATTTCTTTTGATCAAAGCCTCAGCGTTGTATGCGGCGCATCTGATACTGGAAAATCCTTTCTTGTAGAGGCTATCGATTTCCTGCTTGGAGGCAAGGAACTACGAGGAATTCCAGAGCTTAATGGATATGACAAAGCCCGTATTACCATCGAATCCTCGGAAAAAGGCCTTTGGACATTCGAACGTAGTATAGAGGGTGGTAACTATCGAATATTTGAAGGGAATATTGAAACTGCGACTGATGCTAGAGAAAGCGGTACGATAAAGATGAAACACGCAGCTGGCAAGGAGGACAATATTTCTGGCTGGCTCCTTAGCGCTATAGGTATGCTTAGCAAATATATTCGAAAGAACGCAAATGGTGATTGTCGATCTTTAAGTTTTCGTGATGTTGCCCGGCTAATTATAGTGAACGAGCAAGAAGTTATCCGCCAGGATTCTCCTTTCTTAACAGGTCAATATGTTTCCAAAACTGCCGAAAAATCCACTTTGAAATTCATGCTTACGGGGTCTGATGATAGTGCCATAGTGTCCGTCGATGCTCGTAAGACTTCAGAATCTAATGATCAAGCTAAAGCTGAGCTGCTCGAAGAATGGATAGCTGATGCAGAGGATGAAATTACCGAGCATGGTTTTGCGCGTGAGGAGCTGGAGGAGCAACTCGATAAGCTTAATAAGTCGATTTTGTCTAGTAGAGAACAGCTTCAATTGGCGCAGTCTCAGCTCAGTGAAATGACGACCCAAAGGCGGGAAATTGTTAACAACCGTGAATCCATTAAGGATAGGATAGATGACATAGCCAACATGCTGGAACGATTTTCGTTGCTAAGGATTCAGTATATAACCGACTTGCATCGGTTAATGGCTATTGAAGAATCCGGCTCACTTTTTGTGCACCAAGAACGAGTACCTTGTCCGCTTTGTGGCGCATCTCCCGAAAATCAACACAGTGGCGAAGAGTGCGATGGTGATGTTGAGTCGATAGTTATCGCTGCGGTAGCAGAAATGGAAAAGATAAAGCGGCTTGCAAGTGATCTTGATTCTACAGTTTCAGCATTGAGAGATGAGTCAGGCCGTCTATCTGAAGAATTGATTGTGATCGAGGGCCAATTCAACAGCGTGGATAATGAAATTAAAAGCGCCATTGCTCAAGAATTGTCAGATGTACAATATGAGTACTCCGAGTTTGTAGATACCCGAAGCAAAGTTGTTTCGTGCCTTTCGCTCTTTGCTAAGTTAGACAAACTTCTTGCGCAAAGAGAAGAACTATTTGGAGATAAAGAGGAAGGAGAAGGCGTTGAACAAAAAATTGCAACGAAGTTGTCTACGCAAGTATTGCATGATTTTTCTAAAACAGTAGAAAGAATACTTGAGGCGTGGGACTTCCCGGATACAGGTAGTGTTTATTTTGATGAAACAACAATGGACTTTGTTATCAATGGCAAGCTTCGCGGCAACAGGGGCAAGGGTCTCAGAGCAATTACACACGCCGCCGCCACTTTAGGATTACTGGAGTTTTGTAAAGAGCGAGCTCTCCCTCACCCGGGGATTGTTGTCCTTGATTCACCTTTGCTCGCGTACTATAAGCCTGAGGGAGATGGCGATAGCCTTCAAGGCTCTGCACTTAAGCAAAAATTCTATAAATATTTGATCGAAGAGCATTCTGATAGTCAAGTCATTATAGTCGAAAACGAGCACCCTCCAGAAGCCTTTGAGGGGCAACTCGGGCTGACGGTATTTACCAAGAACCCTAAACATGGTCGTTTCGGCCTCTTCCCTCCGAAAGAAAGCTAGGAGCAAATATAAGTAACAAGGACTCCAACCAACTGGCACATGGCAGAAACGCAGTGATATCAGCCTGTTCGTCCTTGTCTAAAACGGTAGTTCATACTATCAGTGATGACTGTCTGATTTGGTCTATATCAAAATCCAAAACAGTCAAATCGTATATGAGTCTATACTGGTACTGCTGATCCACAGTACCACCAAGTTCTCTATATTGAACCCAAAGCTTTGCACATGACCAAAGGAAGACCACTTTTCTCCTTTATCATACCCTGACATCTTTTCATTTTGGCCAATAAGAAAATTCAACTCCAACACTAGAGCCAGATAGCCCGTGGAAATATCGTAATTAGAATCTTTTTCAGACAGTCTTCAAGTTCACTCTTACTGCTACTATCTCTCTCAACAGAAATGGATACTAAGCTGTTTCCATTGTGTGTAACAAACCCATCATCAAACCCTGCTTCATAAAGACGATTATCTATCTCATCCATGCTAAGAGATGCGTCTCCAACATTGAACCGAATTGTGATCTTATGCGATGGCATTTATTCACCAATTTCAAACCTAATACATACTAATAATTATATCCCAACTTCGTGTGGGGTTAACATGTCATCATAGCCTGCTTTAGAAACAGCTTCGAGCTCAACTTCTAGAATTTTTGCCACGAGCCACTCCGTCACTTTTAAGCTCTTTCACAATTGATGTTTGTAACTTCAAGAGCTCTTTTGCATCTATTTGCTTGAGGTTCATTCAAGTCCATTTTGAAGTTAAAAAACGCACTGCACCACATTAAATTGCTACCAACTCGGCGACCTTTTCAGCTATCTCGGCCATTGAATCTTCAGAGGAGTCTAAGCCAGATCTTGACGCCAGTAATGGACTCACATTGCGAAGAGCTTCGTAGGTTGTGTTGTGGACGATAGGAACTAGTCTATTCCCTGCTAGTAAAGCAGATAGTTCTTTATCAGCGACGCTCTCTTTTGGAAGACGCTCTAACATTGCTGGAGTAACCAGAACAAGTCCTACTTTTGAATTTGCTAAGCCCTTATCAATGGCTCTCATCATCGGAACACCCAGACCAAGGTCTTTTTCACTGAACCAGACTTTTACACCGGCAGCTTCTAGTAAATCGTGCAACTCCTTAGCCGAATCCTTCCTGTCGGCCCAAGCATGACATAAAAATGCATCTCGAATATCAGGTTCTACGGCAGCTTTAATTTCAACTGCGTCTCTAATCGGGGTTAATGATTGAATTTGAGACGAAGTATAAGAAACCGAAGAACTCGATTTAGACCAGCGTGGCCTTGAACTTCTGGAATTACTTCCACCAATATTAGATGAAGAACTAGTCGTACCAGAGTACGACGTATATGACGGGCTATAACTGCTATAGCCGCCGTACCCACGATGCTTATAGCGGCATGCTGGACAACTTGCTGCGGCTGCCGCAGAACTATGCCCTCTTACCGGAGCAGTACATCTTGCCATGATATTTCTCCTTATTTTGAATATAGTTACAATATGTTTATAAAGAGCAATTAACACCTTTTTCTACTGCCCTTATGCTCTTTTTTACTTTGAATTTCCCAATTGCGGCTCAAACACCCGCTAATTTCAGGAATACACCGCCAACAACAGCCACAACAATTGGAGCAAGGTATAATTGGTGAAATTGTGAGAAGATGGTCGAAGGCGGCACTTCAATCGACTCTTCGATTTGCTGTCGATTTCGGCCTCCACCTTCACTTATTGACTCAGCAATAAGTTGATCTTCAATTTTTTGATTAATCTTTCTCAAGCGACGATTTAACCTGCCACCAGAAGAGTAAAACGCCAGGCCAACAAAAAACAAAAGATAAACAGCTAAAAAGTAAGCATTCTGCCTGCTCATCAAATCGTTCAATATAGGCGTTGGAGAGTGTTGCCAAAACAAGACCAGGGCCTGGGTATTCTCATATACTAGTGAGACTAGCTGTTTAAACGGCCTCGCAATAGCAGATCCCATTGCAGTGCCGTCTTCCAAACGGAAATACAACATTTTCAGCATTGAGATAATGGTAGATGTGATCGCCGGTAAGGCAATGAGGACACCAATAATCTTGTAAGTCCATACTTTCGATTTAGCTTCGTGGAAATTCACGCGACTCTCCTTTCAATGATTAACAACTTCTTACGCTTCCCTGAGAGCGCAATGTTTGACGATTTTTTAGAGGATGAAAAAATGAGACGGCTTACGCAGTCCCACTTTATTACCGTTTTTTATTTGACTGATATAACAAAGACGCAGCCAGAGACTTTGTCTTACCACTGTACTTGTCACTTTGCATAACAGCAGAGGCAACCCCCTCCATTTCAGCGCCAGTCTGATGTGAAGAGCTGGCTTGACTTAGAACAGAACCAGCTAAGGTTTTCTGGATTTGTGATGAGCCACTATCCGTCAAAACAGACGAAGCCAATGATGCCAACGTGGATGAGCTTTATTTCTTATTAGTCATAATTGACTCCTTCTTTTTCGATTTAACATCAAGCAACATGCTTGAATTCGGTTTGAACAACTTCAACGGTCTTTCCATCTTCATGCGGTATTTGAACGCACCACGGATATCTGACAGCTTGGTGTCGCTCATACTGATGCACTGAAACGCTTGGCAGATTGCGCTTGTCATAAGACTGGCCGAATCTGAAGGCAATACTATTTTGTGAGGCTAACACTAGGTGTATGTGCTCTACGTCCAGAGCCAGCAGCTTTTTACAATATTCAAAGAACTCTCCGCTAAGACGATCTTGTTTTGCTTTTGACCAGTGGTTGTTTCTGTCGAGTGTAGGCAAAGATAAGTAATGAACTGGTAGGCCAGCGAAAACGCTGGCGATTGACTGTCTATCAACGGGATATGACACTGATACAGCCAGCACAACTGACTTGCCGATTGCTGGCGTCTGTTCGACGATGAATTTTTCACCGTCATCAATTTCATCTAAATCACGCCAGTCCCCGATATCGCGGTCCCAGTCTTGAATTGTGATACGACTTTCATCATCTAGCAGGTAGCCCGTATAAAATGTAAAGGGAACCGGAAATACACCACCATAAGCAATTGAGATATCTGAGGCTGCCGACTGCGCCGTTTTTTCAGCGAGGCTCAACTTTAGATTATTAACCTTGGCTAACGCCAAATCAGGTCTACTGATCACGTTCTCGGTAACCCGTTCACGTATATCTTGGACGATTGAATCGACTTGCCATGTGCATTTATTTTTGATGAATTCACTCAGCGGAGAATCAGACGTATCGACCAACCCTCGTTGCTCAATAACGACGGTCTTCTTTTTCTCATTCCGTTTCTTTTCATCTCTATGACGCTGGTACTCCCACACCGTCCCTAGGACCGTCAGCAAAATTCCGACAACAAAACCGATATTAAGGATGAGCTGTGTCGTACTCGATGATTGATAGCCAAATGCCAGAGTTCTTGCAGCATCTGAGTAAGATAGCGATACGCCCCAGCTTCCAAATAGAGTCATGGACAAAAGCACACCGCCAGTTCTGAAAACAATCAGCGCAGATGAGCGCCTTCTAAAAAACCAATCTGCGGCTTTTTCAATAAAGTAACTGATAGCTTTTTTCATCTTTCGCTCCCATCATTTTCATTATGTTCGACACCGCCACCGTCCCACTTGCCGCTCGCCAGCCAAAACTCAAAATAAAGCAACCACATCGACGCCCACGGTAAGATTGTATCTGCCAAGAACATGGTGGGCTGCCATTCGCTGACTTTGTTTTTTTGTTTGATAACGGGTAAAAACAGGCAGAGATGTGTTCCTCTGATACCCGTTTGGTTTTGGTAGATGTGAGGTATTTTCTCGCCTTCAGCCAAAGCAGTTAGATCAGGGGATTTAACAACGCAGACAGGAGGATGGCTAAGCGTATATCGAATGACCACCTGATACTCTCTTGAAACCGGGGTCGGCTGTAGAGTTCCTTCCCACTGTACCGTTTTATCATTGTCTAAGATCTCAACTTTTCCCGGACAATATTTCTTCAAAGCCAGATATTGGTCGCGTATCCCAACTACAGGATTTTCCAAACGCTTCAAAAACGCTCTGTCAGTCGCCATAGAATTGGTTTCCTTTCACTGGCACCACTGGGGTGACGACACGTGAAGCAGCGTTCGCTTTTCCGGCGACGGCTGTCGTTATTGCGCCAGTCCCAAGGGCGACACCTAAGTTTCCGTTGCTTCTATTCGCATTAACCGTTTCGATGATCCGGTCTTTCGCGGCGACGACAGGACGTTCACCAAAAGCTCCCGACAAAGCAGTGAACACGGTATCTATACCTTGATTGTTTGCACTCGCTAAATGCTCAAACGTGTCAACGGCTGCACTATGCCAAGCGTAAAAGGCGTTGCGGTATTTCTGTCCCTCTTGTCCTTCAACTCGATTCCACTTCTCAGCGTAATTTTCGGGTTTCATTGTCGGGTTTGTGATGAGAACTTCATCAAAATTGGTCTCAATGTGATGCGGCATCAGCTCGATAACATCCAAGATCAAATCAAACTCGTTGTCGTACGCCTTACCGGACTTTACAACTTCAACATAGGCCAGACTGGCAAGCATTGTGATGATCACCGAAATGGGACGAAAATCGGCGTGTATGTTGTCGTATTGTTGAGACCAAACATCGCGATGACGTTTTAAAATTTGAGTAATCCGATTAAGCGGTTTCTTTTTTGACTGGTCTGGCAATTCGGTTACAGAGCGGTTGGACAATGCCTCCATAAACACATGCGCTTTGCGTATGACAGGTAACATGGAACAGGCTTTATCAAACCCCTGAGCCATACCCTCAGGATTCGACTCTTTAAAACCAGTCCGCTTATCTACTACCCAAAGCGGATGGCCTTGCAATCCCGGCAAGTCATACCCTTTTGCTGGCGTGATATCTAAGTGATAATCGCCTTTGTAGTTGATGCGTAGTCCTCTAGGCAGGTCTTCTACCAACTCTTCATATACATCGTTGTCCAACAGATGCCGTTTGACCACGCTGACGATTTCGTCCCGTGTTACATAAGCTGCGTTGGGCAAAAACAGAATGAGATCAACATCAAACTCTTCTTGGCCCAAGGGCTTATTCGTGGTCCGAAGTCGCATAGATCCCTGAGGGTATATCTGTGCTCCTTCCAGCAACGGATGGTCACAACTTGCTAAGTAACTACCTACGGCGTTATAGGCCGTTTCAATGCGCTCTCGTTGGGTTTTAGTCAAGTCGAGATTGTCGAACACTGAGTCCAACATCTCCACCAACATGGATTTCTTCTGCTCGCTTAGAGCACGGGCATTGCTAAATAGTGAACTCATAGCCTAACTCCATCATAATTTACCAACTAAAGGTAAACCCTTTGGCGTTGATGCATCACAAATTAAGTGGCTAAGGTAAGCTCCGCCACCAATTAACATCAGCCCCCTGAGAAATTTTTCAAATGGATCTTCAGGCGACCACCGATACGCTTTAAGTAATCCAGCAGAAAGCAACGTCAACACAGCTATACCGTGGAAAAACTGCCGATGATTGGGATGCAATGCAGGTTCTAAAATATCGGGCAGTCTTCCCATGAAGGCACCTAAAGCAGGAGCAACTGCAACATTGTGGCTGGCTGGATGCTTGTTGTTATCTAGTAATGCGGCAGTTAAACCTACTCCAGCACCAACCAACATATGCGTCTTGGCGTTTGGCATATATTTTTATCCTTATTAATTCGGTAATATCTAATTATTCAATTCGGCCTTATTATTTAAGGCCGAGCGTTGGTCAGAAACTGGACATTGTTGAGAAAATTTCTTTTGTCCTGTTTAATTCGGTAACATCCAAACGCGCAGTTTTGCCCTATATCTAATAAGGCGGAACTCAGTTAAAAAACTGGACAATGTCCAGAAATTATTTTTTGTCCGTCTAAGGGAGTAGCAAATGAAGGACTACGACTACTACACGGTCGATGAGATCTTGCAGGCGTTAGAGTCAAACACTGACGATGTGCTTACAAAAGCAGTTATCTGGTCGAAACGCATTGTTAGAAAATCAGGACTCGCAATCGAAGCTGAAGAAGTGTTTAACGAAGCATTGTTGCGAATTCTTGAAGATGATCGGCATGTACCAAAAGATATCCCCCTTACAGTTACCATTTGTAATGTGATTCGGAGTATCTGCAATGGAATGGCTGAACGGAATCAAGAAAAGATTTTCAAACACGCAGAATCAATTGATGAATATGAAGAAGTTGATAACGTCCAGAGCATTGAGGATGACGGCATTGCCGACCCACGATGGACAGTATTGATGAATAACTTCAGTCAGGATGATGTCGCGATACGTTTTTTGGCTGCCACGCAAGAAGGCCAACATAAGTCAGAAATCGTAGAGTCAGTATTTGCTGGTGATGAAAAAGCCTATGATACGACGCGTAGGCGCATCGTAAGAAACGGACAAAAATACCTTAAGGAGGCTGGATGATGGCTAACAAAGAGATGAACAATTTACTCGACGACATCATGATCGAGAAAATTGCCAGTGCTTCCGTTAGTGAGCTTATGGCTGAATACAATATAACGGCTGATGAGATCCAAACCACTCAATCTCGATTTCTAGACAGTGTGAAAAAGCACAAACAACAACTAAAAAAGAACAGATTGAAAGATGCCAGAGTACAATTAGAAGCGGAAAAGAAAAAGCACGATGCCGTGGACGTTGCAGCGTTTTTAGCAAAAAAAGGGAAAGACGCAAAAGCAATCCTGATTGATTTACTCAAACAGCAAAAGCTACCAGAAAACCTTACTGTCGCGCATAGAGAAGGTACAGAATTCACGGATGAAGATGCGAATCAAATAATCGCAAACCTTATAGCTATGGGAGTAATCGACGTTGACGATAAAGGCGATTAAGGATTTTGTCGAATCGTTATATATTGACGAATTTGCGATATCAGATGCAAAAGAAATAGATATAGAAGCTATAGCATTTGAACAACAAGCTATTGTTCTAGAGAAGCCACTCAACGGCTGTGAAGCAATGATAATTGGTGCAGGTGACAGAGCGACGATTACTGTAAACTCTGGAAGCGACGCGCCAAGAAAACGGTTTTCTGTCGGCCATGAGCTGGGCCATTGGTTTAAAGATCGCGGAAAAGTAGGCAACTTATGTACCCACAAAGATATGGAAAACCCCAGTGGAATATCACGCAATCGTGAAAATGTGGCCAATAGCTACGCGTCCGAGCTATTGGTCCCCTCCTATTTGTTAAAGGAACATCTGACAGGAAGTCGTTTCAATCTAGACTTGATGAGTTCCGTTAAAACCACTTTCGACACTAGCTTCATGATGACCTTACGTCGCGTGGTTAAAAGTGATCACCATATGGGATGCTTTGTCATATACCGCAAAGACGGAAGCAGGTATCTGTTTGATAAAAACAGTCAATTACCTGGATGCTTTTACCCAAGAGATAGAGTTCCTGAGGGTTCAAAGATCTATGACTTGATTGTCAACGGCGTAAGTTCTGGCCCCGGTGAGGTAGATGGCAATGTATGGTGCCGTGAAGGTTGGGCAGATGATGCGACGGTTTACGAACATGCCTTTCATTACCATGACGACCAGTTTGTGAGCTTGGTCTGGTGGGAAGATGAAGAGCCAATTTGGCAATGCATAAGCAATCGTGAGAATTATTAATCATGGATTATGGAGCAACCATGAAGTTGTGCTTAATTGATAACTGATGGGGTTCTAAGCAGTATATAATTAACATACGAAACAACTTGAATAGGTTAGACAAAAAAGCAACCACATAGCGTAGGCGATATATTAAAACGAGACTTTCTAAAACAAATAGGAATTGCAATATAATAGAAGCTGAACGCTATAAAAACAGGTTAAGATATGATTGTAACTGTTGGTAAAAACGGGGCGATTCCCCTTCCACCAGACGAAGATTTCAGTGCAGAAAACAAATTGAAAATTGGTGACATCCTGCTTTTTACACTTATGAAAGATAAACGCTCTATTAAGCTTGAAAAATTTTCAGATCAATCTTTAAATGATGAACAAATTAAAGCTCACGGCAATTTATGTCGTGTAGAAGAACTTAACCCTGAAGATTTTGAGTGATTTATTCTGACCTTTTCCAAAGGTAGCTACCAAAGATGATTGATTCCAGGGGTAACAATGTCAGACTGTCAGAAGTTAAATGTTGATGCTTTGATAGATGGTTCTAATTCTATTGATGACGACCAAAGTGGTTACTTCATTTGCGTCCCAAATGATAAGGTTGCGTTGCATCCTGCTAGGTATTTTGAGCAATTTTTTTTACTTAAATCCATAGTTAACGGTGCAAATGAAAAAGACATCATTAGACGTTTATCTCTGACTGAAAGGCAATTAACTGATTTCCTCGGTGAAGAGCTTCATATTACAAACGATTTAGCAAAAAAACTAGAATCATTGTCAGGAATATCTTGTGACTTTTGGTTACGAGCACAATCGAAATTCGACAATACTAAAAACTAAACCACTGATTAAAACTCATCCTATTTACCCTACAGTCCAGGCCCTTAAAAACACCTTTGGCTTTAAAAAATCCTCTGTAAAACACGTTATATGTAACACTTAAATATAATTATATTTAGAACCTTTATCTACCTCAGAATCCGAGCGTTACATATAACAAAATCCAATATAATCAGCCCCTTACCGACAAATAAATTGATACCTTGAGATTCATATGCTACCTGTATATTAAGTATTCAACTGACCGAGTTTTGGAAATGAAATCTCTTTCGATGGTTATATCAGAATTCATATCGACTATTGACAAAAAGAAGTCAAAGCCTGATTACCTTGCACTGAGTTGGTTTCTTAAATTTCTAGAGCTTTCAAAGGGTATTGATATTCCGATTTATTTTGGCGCCATAGAATTTAGAAAATATTTCAACTGGTTGAGGGAACACAAACCCTATAAAGCTGTTTACACCCAAAGTGTTGCAGTACGTAGGATCTGTATAGCATTACAAACCGATGAACTATCAAATGTAAAATTTGCCGACCGCGCTGAGTACTGGCCTGTCCCTCAAAAGCCAACGCCTGCTCATTTTGAAGTTTTAGAACAGCGCAAAAGAGATACTTTGCAAAAGTACCTGAATACAGAGATAGATCTAATCTACGAAAAGGAACGAACTGTTCAGCAAGCCTTGAAGTCCGGTCAGCTCATCAAAGAGACAGGAGCAGACTTTTTCGGGAAATCTCCCAGCAAGAAGTACTTTTACACATGGCAAGAGTCAATCAATAACGTGATTTACACTCTATATACAGCATTTCCAGATTTTCCGGGTTCTATAGATACAGAGGAAACACTGCCAGGAAAACACTATGGGAGAGTGAAGAATGTTAAATGTGAGGAAATGTACAATACCTTCATCACAATCTATAAGAGAATGGGAATACAAAAACTAAAAAATGCTTCTTCTTTTTTGCCTGACCATCCAGACTTGGTGTTTAACGATGTTTTAAACTACCTGTACCCAGGCTTTTCAGAAGCTTATTGCATTCGCTGGGCTATCGAATTAGAAGCCGCATGGACACCAGATATCGTTAAAAATATTGATATCAACGACTTTGAAATATGGTTTCCGAACAATTCAAGCAAAACAACTCTAGTACATAGCCGCAAATGTAAAGGACAGCAATCTGAAAGTGCCATCGATGTAATTGATAAGTCTCTTGTATGGCCAAGCAACAAAGAGAACCTGAATAGTGCAATCAATTTGATTAAGCTTTGGATTAAGCGCACTTCCAGACTTCGTAAAGGCATCCACTACAAAAATATAACTGATCAAATAGGAGCGGACCCTTTCCTTATTTATTTGAATGATTTTTCAAATTTCAATAATGCCAAAAGTACAATGTTAGCGATGCATCCAAAAGCTATTAATAGTGAGTGTCCGGAAACAAGGAAGCGGTATCAACAGAAAGTGCTTGGCTTCAGTTTTGACGAAAGACAATTGAAGCCGACGAGTTTATACCTAACTGAGAAGAACAAGAGTTTATCTCCCATAATGCAAGTTGCCCTGCTTGGGCATTCAGACTCATCGCTTACAGATGAATATTACAAAGATGATGCTCATTTTCAGCAAATCAGAAAAGAAAAGCTGGCAGAGGAGCTTAACGCGATAGAGAGAAGTATTAAGGATAACAGCTTCCGAGCAACTCTTGTTCCGCTGCGCTCTAAAAAGACTTTGCAAGACCAAATCATAACAATTTTTACCGAACATGCTGGCGAATCACCGCTTTCAGTCTGTAAAGATCCCAATAAGCCCGATTGGTCTAATGACAGCAAAATTGACACGCCGTGTCATATGTTCAACAAGTGCCTTAACTGTAGTCAAGCAACGGTATTCGAAGACAATATCCCATTTATTGTAGATAGGTTTCTCTATCTAAAGCAGCAGCGGTCATCCTTAAGAGAAGATGTATTCGGCAAACTTTACGAGGATGAGTTTATAGCATCAAAAGAAGTTATAGAGTCATGGCCATATCAGGACCAAATACAGGAAGCTATGGACAGGACATTTGTCGAAGGCTATTTGCTTCCTCCCGTTATATCCGAAAGTTTTTAATCTGGCTACATTTGGTAAAAGGAAACTGAGGTGGAATTAGTAAATTTAGCTACTTTGCCGGATGCAGATGACTTTGAAATAGCACCAGGAATCTTCTTTAAAAAGTCAGATGACTGGAGAATACAATATAATCAGAGTGAGCATGAGCTATTCAATTTTTCTTACAACATTGATCAAGGGGTATCGATCAACAGGTTTCCAGCGTTAAAAACTCTCCATAAAAACCTAACTTATTCGTTCATGCCCCACCTACTGAACGACAGGATAAAAAGCTACAAAACAACAAAGTCATTTTACGTTGCCGTAAAAAATTTAGTTATTAAGTTTCTATACCACGAGCAAATTACAAATAAAACTCAGCTAGAAAACATAGCTAAGCAGCAATGGATTGATCTAATTCGTGACTCGATACGTCTAGCCGAGTTGAACCCCAAAAATGGAAACTTTTACTTCTTAGAAAGTACTATCAGGCTGCTCAGCAACTGGCACAAAATTAGTCAATATAGGATGTTACCTACCTGGTGCAAACTAGCCTACAGTTCACATGAAATCATAGATAAGAAAGACCGCAAAAGAATATACGAGCTGCGCGACAACGAACAAGGAACGTGGTTACCATTGGAGCCCGATACGTTAAAGAGCTGTTTTGATAAAGCAAAAGACTACGTAGAAATCTATTCTAAAAATATTATTGAAGCTCATAACATTATTAAAAATCGGCCTCGACATAATGATAAAGAATGCAAACTCACTCTTGTGAGAAAGGACGGAATGACTAAAGGCACTTTCAAGAAACTTCAAAAACTTGAAATACCAAAACAAAGAGAAAACGGAAAACCGCTGTTTGCGATACAAGAAAATAGCAAAATGGTTCGGTCTAAAGGTTATGCAAGTGGATTTCAACCCAGAACCTGGTTGAACATTGATGAAATACGGCCTCAAGTCATTCAGCTAAAACGGGCATGCATTTATATTATCGCTTTTTTTGCTGGTTTAAGAAGAAGAGAAATTGCTGAACTTCCGCATCAAACACCCCACTACGATGGTACATATTGGTGGATAAATATTGTGCGATTCAAGACCGAGGATGAACCTATTAGTGAGGGGCGTAAGGATATAATTCCTGTTCCTAAAATAGTCGCCGACGCGATAAACGTATTAGACAAGCTTTTTCAACATACAAGAGACGAACTGTGTAGTAACTACCTAATCGTTAGTGACAAGCTGACGAAGAAACGATATGAAAAGATCAAAATAGCAACCATCACTAAAGATATCCGCTGCTTTACCACCGAATTTTCAACCGAATGCGGCCATCCACATCAACTAAGAAAATCAATCGCTTGGATTCTGATATCAAGGGATGAGAAAAACATAGATTTAATCCGCCAGCTTTTTGGACACAAAAGTTTCAAAATGACATTGACTTATATATTGAGCAATAAGCTATTGATGTCCAATATAATTGAACTAATAGAGCACAATTATGCAGAAGAACTCCTAGAGGTTTTTGACAAAATATTTGAAGGAGAGTTAGTTGGCAACGTCGAAAAATCAATACACTCTCGGGCTAACAACAAGCATTTTAAAGGCCAGATCCTAAATACGAAACTAGAAACTTTCTTGGATGACCTGCAATCATCCGGAGTGCAAGTCTATGTGAGCAAACTTCCAATCGGCGCGTTTTGCCTGACAGAGGGAGAACTAAAAAATAAGCAACTCCCCTGTACACTGAAAAATGATCAGCTTACTCCACAGCCCAAATTCTGCGATTACAAAAATTGCCCCAACATACTTCATTCGGAGGAATCCGCAGAAAATATTCGAAAACAAGCTGACTACTATCGAGTCAAATTGAATCACTTACCTGATACGGCGAGTGAAGTCTTACGCCGGTATTACCAAAGTGAAATTGAAGAAAACATTGCACTGGCAACTTCAATCGAGCAAAACCTTGTTAAGCAAAGAATGGTTAATTGATGAAGGACTATCTCCCAACTGAAGAAACTGTATTGGCCATGATAGAGTTAGTGCAAAACGAACGCAGCTTTTCTTCAACCAAAGTCGCCAGTGAATTAGGGATTTCATTAGGAAAACTGAACAAACACTATAGCCACTTACTCCCTCGGAAAAACACTAACACTAATCACGATAAGATCATCAATACGATCAAATTGCTTCAAGCACAAACTGGAGAAACAAAGTTTGGGATCACTCAAGTTGCCAGAGAGGCACATGTTAGTCGGTCTTCAATTTACGAAGATTATTCTGACCTCATTGACTACATAAAAGGTAAAAAAAGTGTCTTAAAAGACTTCCCAGATTCAGAATCTATCAGCGATCAGATGCAACTTGAGTCTAAAATAAGACAACTCAAACAACAATTGATAGAAAAAGACAAGCAAACACAGGACATTATCGAAAAAGAACGAAATAAAACGTTTTCTACCCTAATGAAAGCGGATCTGAATAATTTTTCAGTAATTACTGACGAAGCTGAACTGCATAAACTTCGAAAACAAAGCCGAGAGCTGATAAGCCAAAACAAAGAATTGATTAGAAAACACTCTAACCTCGAATTCGAACTAGCAGAGTTAAAGATAAATACTACTATCTTAGGTAGCGGTGCGAAAGTTGAGCACTTGAGTGCCGATTACTCGTTGCTTCTCAAAGCCAGTGAACAAACATATCCACTTAAAGAGCTAAAAAAGTTATTAGTTGAGACAGAAGATGCTTTATTGCAAAGGGCAATTACACACATTCAGCTTACAAAGCCTAGCCTGGTCATATTTTTTCAACCCTTCTTCAGCTGTAAGTTTGAGCAATTCCCCTTTGTACCGAGAGATGGCAATATTGTCATTGTGGAAACAAACATTATCAACCCCTTAAAACGAAAAAGTTTTATTGATTTACTTGAGTTCCCTTGCATATACATCGCAGCTGATTCCAGCGCCAGCAGGGCAAAGCTTTTCTTAAAGTCGACTCGCTTAGGTATATCCCAAGAGCTTGTGGAGGACATATACGAACATAGACAGTTCGCTGGTAGTGACGATAAGTTCGATGGGATTATGATTTTCAATCCTCGAAAGCTTAACGCGGATTGATTAGTGATATAGTGAGGAAAGCGGTCCATCAGCACTGATATACCAAAGTGGAAAATGAGGCTTTAACGTTAACTAGACACAACTTCATCTGACAGTTTTCATTATAGAGTGGCACTAAATCAGCCAGTAAGTTTGGGCCAATAGCAGCCGTTGATACTGAATAATTAAAAATGGCCGCTGTGAACGTAAAGAAGACGGCCGCTCTAGCTTGTTAATGGACATTTATGAGTTAGAGTCGACGGGCGGTTCTGTGACATTATTGGACGGTAATGTTTGTTGGATCGAGGAATCAATATTGAATTTAACCGATAGCCAGTGCCGATTAATAGGCACAAGCTTGCGAATATCCATAAAGACTCAATTGTTTGGAATCTAGCGCGGCAGAGACAACAGGAAGTCATCAGTCAACTCAAACAAGAAATCTGTCGGATCTTCCCCTTGCTCCTTCATATGCAACATTTTGCATACTGACTCATCATCCAAGGCTAGGATCAACTTTCCATGCTCTCGCATAGCTCCTTGCATCATACTCATTGCATTTCTGTCTGCTCCGAGGCGAGTAAACATTATCGCAACCTTTCTTAACCCTCTTTCAAGAAGATATTTCTCTGTTGTAAGCACCTGGCCTTGTTTAATCTTTTCTGAATAGTTCTTAAACTCAAATATTACATAACGGCTATTTAAGTGATCTACAAGAAAGCGCCAATACTCTGTATTCGGACGAACCCTACAAACAAAATCATACCGATTAGTTCCACCATCTGTACTTTTTTGTTTGTGCCATCCTTGGAGATCATTTGGAAAGAGATACTTGAGAATTCTTTCGCAGATATCTTCGTATTTAGACCAAGTAGATTTTCCCCTTTTTAACAACCTGAGTTCCTCGCAGAGATCCGTTCCCTTTTTATCAACAGGAGGACTCGTAGCCTCAGATAATTTGACACTAGAATCACGTAGATCAGATTTACTTGAGCTTTTCTTTTCAACAAATTCCGGCCCAAGCTCTAAAAGTGCGTCTAGCTCATCAATTAAGGAGGGTTTCGCAGACGCAAACTTCCTTAGATCCACTTGATCTACAAAGATAATTTTAAATTTATCTTCAAGAAAAAGCCTTATATTGCTAGGTAAGAAGCTTGATACAACCAACATTCCTTTATCAGTATTAAGGCCAATTCCGTTATTGATTACTCGCGATGCTGCGGATTCAATTAAAGATGACCTAACCTTTGCCGTTCTATAGTACTTAACCTCTATAGCCCAGCTCTCCCCACCGAATTGTCCTAGAAAATCAAATCCTTTTTCACCCCTTGTCAAGTTGGGCGTTATTTGAAAGTCATTTGCTTCGAGAATTCGCTTTACTAAATCCTCAAACAGCTCCCACGTTGACATCGGTTTTTCCATTTTAATACTCATTATATTTCAACTTTCTACCAGCGAATTATGGTTTAGTGGTTAGAATTATATTTAACACTAACTCCCACTTACAACATTTACAAAAGGCAGAGCAAAGTTAATATATTCTTGCTGGGGAGTTCGACGCACAACCCAACGACCGCCATGATTGTGTGGTCTTTCTCTTTCAATAGCATATGTAAGTACCAAACGTCGTTTAGCTCGCGATACACCAACAAAGAAAGCACACCGATTAGCATCATGATCGCCAAAGAAAATTTCGTTCTCAATGGCCATAATTATCGCTGAGTCGAACTCTAGTCCTTTGCTCTTATGGATAGTCAGTATCCGTATAGCCTGATCATCAGAGAAACGAGTCAATGCCTGGGGTAAATCAGGCTCAAGTTCAAGCAATTCTTCAATGCGCGCTTTGGTATCTCTCACAACTTCACCTAACCTGGCATGTGACTCATAGTCAGGCGAGAGAGCAACAAGAGTCTCCATACCTATTTTATTCAGAAAGCTACATACAGAATCCCACCATCCAGAAAAAGGCTCATCCAACAGCTCGGTCATGGCGATGATTTTTCTCTGCTCCTTGAAGAAGCGTTGGAAGCTTTGCCTAGCGCTAGATTGCACCTCATCATCGGCAAAGGGAATCAATTGATTCATCAGTCGAATCCAGGCTTTGGGCTCTCGCTGGCCATAGAGGCAGGACAAATAGTCAACAACGAGCCTTGCGGCAGGTTCGACAGTAATATCCTGCATCTCCTGCTCGTTCCGGTACGGTATCCCTCTAACTTCCAATGCCACCATCAGTTGATTGGCGTAAAGATCTAGTTGTTTGGACACTAATACGGCGATTTCGGATAACGGAACCTGTTCATTTCTTATCCACCCGGCAATCAAATCGGCCAAGTACTCAGCTTCTCCCTGGGCATTCTCGAATTGCCACGCGAAGACCTCTCCCTCTTCACCAGCAAGTTGGTGAGCTGGCATGACGGAAGCCGGATCGAGCACGCGAATAATCTCGTTCTGCATCCTAAGCAGGCGTGGTTTTGAACGAAAGTTTCGGTACATGTTTAATGGGACCGCTGAAAAATCCCTAGCGAACGTTTGGAAAATTCCGTCCAAAGCACCTGCCCATCCCATGATTTTCTGCTTGGTATCACCGACAGCAGTGAGACGAATGCTCGTACCTTGGAAGGCTACCTTCACGAGCTCATATTGCTGATCCGTGCAATCTTGGAATTCATCCAAGAAAACATCGCTGTAAGTTTGGCGTATGGCATTTCTTGCGACAGCAGAGGCCTTGAGAATTTGAATTGCTAGCGGCACAAGATCATGAAATGTAATTTGCCTTCTTGTGACTTTTCTTTCGCCAATCGAATAATCCATATCCAGAGCATCATTACCAGTAAGCACTACTCGGAAGCGATCAATAATACGCTTTGCAAACGCATGAAATGTGTAGCTCTCAAAACGGGAAGCCAATTCTTGTCCACAGCGTCGCTGGATTCGCTCCTTCAAGTTTTTGCTGGCGTCAACTTTGAAAGAAATAGCGAGTATTCTCTTAGGATAACGGCTGGTTCCGGTTCGGAGGAGGAAGTCAGCTCGCTGTGCAAGCATTTCCGTCTTGCCCGCTCCCGGACCCGCTGTCAGTGCAAGACAGCGCGCTTGTTCCTTCGCAGCCAGCAGAGCATTAGGTTCAAGTGTTAGCCCATCCGAAGGCAACCATGCATCTACAGCAATCACTCGGGCAGCTCCGCAAGCTTGGCTATCACTGCATCTGCAAGTCGTCCAAATGATCCTGGCATGTTCGCCAGCAATTCCTCGTTGCTCAGTTGAGCAAGAGCATCTATATGCGCAGCGGGCTTACTACCCAGTTTAAAAAGCTTGTGATACGTAGAGAAAAGATTTAACTCGTCTCCGCTGTATTGGTATGAGCCATGATGGCTCTTGCCCAAAACGGCTTTAATCGTAGACTCATCTGAAACCTCCCGCTGAACACCGTACGCATTAGAGAAAGCAAGAAGCATTGAAAAATCTAAATCCATTGGAAATGAGAAAAAAACACCACGTGTTTCCAGCTCTGAAAATACACTCTTAGTGCCGTTTTCAAAGAAATGATGTGTACGAACAGGTACTTTGTCATCATTCCAATCTGATAAAGAAAAAGTAGTTGGTAGTACCTTTTCAGGTTGATACAAACCAAGTTGGTTATTTACATACTTTATTCTTCCCCAGCCCGCTTGATATCTGCCCACATCTAAATCTAGAAGAGTCAAAAATGGGATTTGCAGTGCGGATAACAGACGCCAGAAATGGTTTACATGCCTACCTCCAAGCGGAGCAATCGTAACCGCTGATTCATCAACTGGGGCTCCTTTTGCTTGAAAAAGGCGCGGTAGTACAATTTCTTCGCTATCCCCTTCACCCAACACAACCAAACGCGAGAAGTAGATTTCAGGGAATGCCTGGACAGCCTCGCGTACAAACTTGTGCGCTTCATCGGTTTTAGCGGGTAATTGGATTTTCTTAATTCTTGATTGCCGGGTTTCGGTAAGTCGAAGATATCGAATATGTTCCGGATCAACACGTCGTAACATTGACGGAGCATGCGTAGCGATTAGGGCCTGAGCATCCTCGTTGCTCGTCATGGCGCTCAGAGCGCTGACAATCCGCCCCAAATAGTGAGGCGAGAGGCTGTTCTCTGGCTCCTCAAGGGCAATCAAAGTGAAGACTGGCGGACGCAATTTTTCTGGGTCAAAAGAGACGTCCTCACCGGCAAGGACAGAACGCCCAATTGCTTGAGATGAAAGAACCAATGACAGATATAGCATTGACTTCTGGCCGTCACTGAGTCGAGAAAAATCGACAAAGTTTTCATCATGTCCAGGCGAGAATGAAACGGACAAATGACGAAGCAACGCCTCGATCTCAGATGCCACAAAAGTAATCTTGGGATCTGTAAAGTAGCTACCTTTATGAAGGGTGCTCCATGTTTTCTTCAAGTGGGCACTAAAAGCATTGACCGATGGGTTAGCAGCCAAACTCTCGCTAATCTGGTCAGTGAACCCTTTGACCTCTTCTCGTTCATTTTGCCAGTTCACGGCACGTAGCAATCGGCCAAGCAGCGCGCTCGTTCCGTATGCAATGTGGTCAGTAGGATCTCTTCTTGCGGGAAGATAGTGGACTTGTATGTGATTTCGTTCTGATCGGGGTACAGCTTCGGGATTTAGAGGTGAACCATCCGGGTTAGCTTCAAGCACATACACAAAAGTCTCATCAATATCCCCATCTAGGCCCATAGTGGCACTTAGGCGATACCGTACCCTCGGGATTCCATCAGGGTCATCAAGGCGCATGTGACTGAAATGAGGAGCAACGGTTGAGTTATCTTCTTCACCCTCCAACTCGGGAAACACGAAGTCCGCCTCAATCCATAACAGCCTTTCTTCTGGCGCTTCTTGTTCATCGTGCGGGACATGGAAGTCTGAGCGCTGAATACGACGTAATGCTGGATCAAATGCGAACAGTCGGCACAAAGCCTGGAGTGCAGCAGTCTTACCTGAGCCGTTGGGGCCAATCAGATAAGTAACATCTTCCAGTGTCAGTTCTGTTGGTTCTGCACCAAAACTTTGAAAATTTGAAAGTCGAATTGACTGTAATTTCATCCTTGTTCCTTTGTTATCAAAATCCTATGTAGATCGAAAGCCAGCTTAAATCCAGATTATCAGACTACTTGCAGGCTGTCCGATTCTCACTATGAATTCAATCGATAGATGCAACACACTGGTTAAATCTCTCACTTTACTTTTCCCTAGCTACCAACATTGATATGTTAACGTCCCACACATATGGATAATGATTAGTTATCCCGTTTTTTATTTACGGTAATATCATATCCAAATGTTGCCGAATGATAAGTTAACATTTTTAGTAGCCAGTCAAATGTACTTCTCTCAATAACTTGTGCTACATCTATCTCATTTTTAGGTGGGACCTTACCAGATTGGTTTTTGTCACTTAAGATTTGTGCCTTCGCAAACCGAGGTGCCGAGTATATCGTTAGAGAGTCGCTAAAGTGAAAGCTAGTGACGGAATTCAAAATTTCAGCATGTGTATCAACAACGCCAAGAATCTCAATGACTAACTCATGATAAGTAAGACTGTAGTGATCTGAGTTTCTTTCAATAGGTGTTATACCCTTTTGCATTAACGCGAACTTGATTTTGTTTTCAAAGCGTTGTGCGTCATTAGAATATTCATTAGTCAACCTAAAAACAACAACATCTGAACTTCCATTCACAAAAGGACGGCAGGTTGTCATCGACACTTGAAATCCAAGTTTACTCCCATTTCCATTAACTCCTGTTCGAATATAAAACAATGGAGGAACCGCTCTATTTGCAGGCAACTGAGGATAAAAATGAATAGATTTAGATGGTAGATTAGGAAATGTTGAAGTCATCAACACTCGTTTAGCCAGAGAAGCTAAACATCTATCCAACTCACTCGATGTCTTTGGTTTTGTTTGGTTAATACATTTCCAAATGTCTGGTAGTTTTGCTGGATATCTTATTGATAAAGGAATCGTCAACTTCAGTCCAAATTTCACAAGATGATTAATAACAGACAAAGTCGGGATAACTTTGAGTGGAATTGAATTCTCTACACAAATCACACCAATAAGTTGACGTCTGCTATTGAAGCTTAACTGTTTATAGACAAAGGAATTTATTTGGTTTTCCAAATAGTTCACATGTTCGGACGTGCTTACAAGCGTGAGGTCCCCTCTATCTGAAATGAATCTACATTTGACAGATTTACATACAGATACTGACAGCTTTTTAGAAATTATGGATGTTAGATCCACACCTCTCATCTTATAGCTATGGATATTGCCTGCACTAAGGGCATATTCTGGTGTAACAATTTCACTGATCTGGCACACCATGGCTGAAGATATACAGTCATTTTGTGGATTGTTTATGAAAAGGTGGCTTGTCTGCTCAACAATAAAGTTTGCATACTCATCAGCAGCTAAAGAGATGTTGCTAACATCTTTGCCACATACATTAGCTGCAACCAACGCGAAAATAGGTAGATTATTTTTGTCTGAATAATTTTTCTCGTTTACATAAGAATTGTTCACTTAGCTATCCAGTCGTTATAAAACCAAGTACCCGATTGATTTACTTTAAATCACCTAATGAGGATTATAGTCCGTGGACGATTAAGCAACAAGACTAGATAGTCTGACGTTTACATCACTTTCAGTATATCTATGAACAGTATTAGGTACGATGTTGGACGCTTAATTAAAGAGAAAAGAGTTGAGTCAGGTATGACTCAGGAAGCCTTTGCTCTGCTCGCAAAGGTTGATAGAAGTTATATGGGTAGGATAGAACGAGGTAAAGCTAATATTTCTATCGAATTACTATACAGATTGGCGTTCGTACTTAAATGTGAAGTATATGAACTGCTACCCAAATCAACAGTAGATTCGATTGACTAGTAACCTGCTTATCCGAGCAAAATTATTACCAGTGTTTTATAGTTAAATTCTGACTTGCCTATAATCTTCTGTTGCTTATGCATATCACTAAAGAGCTCATTAGTTACAACTACGATAACGCCCCCTTTCAGCACCACATATTAATCGCAAACTTGGGCAATGAAAAACACCTGTTGAGTTACGTTAATATCTACTTGAAAGAAAAATGCACAAGTAGTTTAAAAACAAGTGAAAACTATGCCAATAATCTAAAGAACTTTTTCACCTATCTATATAAAACACTTCCTAAGGAAATTAGATACTCTTCGGACTTTTGGCTTAGCGCCTCAACGACGTACATAAAGCGATGGCAACGTTATCGGGTCCGAAACCGAGACAAACTCAAGAAGACATCGCCGTCAGATGAAACTATTTACAATCAAGCTTCGCTTGTAATGGAATTTTATACATGGGCAGCAGATAACGACCTACCAGTAAGATTTCAAAAGAAATCGTTAAACGACAAAAGTAACAGCAAAAGCTGGCGTTTAGATTTCAAAAAATACAGTAAGCAGAAACGAAAAACACAACAAGTATCTCAAGATTCGGGGCTAGAAAACATCAGTACGGAAAAAAACAAATATCAAAGAACCCGTAAGTTGTACTGTATGTCAAATGAAGATATTACCAGTCTTTTAGGCGCTTACTCTGACCCAGTCTATGGCGCTTGTTTAATGCTTAGCCTGGCTACTGGCATGCGAGAAGAAGGAGTTTGTCAATTCCCTTATATTGGTACAGGGCACAACGCCCACATACGCACTTATCCTGATATTTTAGCAACCATACCCAACTCATCTAAAACATTCGAGTTTTCAATCAGAGAAAAAGGCAAAAAGCGCACCGTTCAAGTGAACCTCGCTGCTTGGAAAGCGATATGCGAAAATTATTTGCCACTTTACCATGAACGAAAAGTTAAGTTTTTGGAGTACCGTAAAACTCTTCCAGAGCATGAACGCCCGCCAATCAATTCAATATTCTTTTTAACCAAGAAAGGTGAACCTGTAACTCCGAAAAAAATCAGTCAGGTTACATGGGCACAAAAGGAAAAGCACTTAGAAAATTTCAAATTCACTTTTCATGATGGGCGGGGATGGTTCATTACTCGCTTTTTAATTCGTCACTTAACGCGAGAGCAGATATCAAATCATGTGTTTGATATAACAGTTGCCGAAATACTTAAAGAACAGATCGGCCACGAGGATTTTGAAACAACATACAAACATTATGTGAAAGTCGCTTCACTTATCCTCGAAACACTGGACGGCAAGTTTGACTACAGCGTAGCTGATGATGAGTTCTGGGGAACGTTAGGTTAATGCTTTTATAGCAAAATAAGGAAGTGTTCAGTTCTAACGTACACTGTAGTAGGATGAATGTAGTATATAAGCGTACATATTCAATATTTTGAGTGCAATCTGTGGTAGAAGTGTACATTAATCTGACTAACTCAACCCTACACTACATGGGACGGGTGACAAAGCGATTTTATAAAACTTCAAATTTGTACACTTTGAGTAAAATGAGATTTAGTACAGACCTCCCTACCCCAGTGAAATACTTTAACCCTGCGATTAAAGAAGAATATAAAAAGATCGAAAAAATTGCAGAGAACAAGCTAATTGAAATGGCACCAGAGGCATTTCGAGAAGACTATGCGGCGCTTATTGATCATCACTACCATAGTGAAGAAGAAGCTTTTATTGTGAAAGCAGCAGACGTACTTTGCGCTTATCTAAAAACGCTTGAAGAATTAGCTGCTGGTAACCAAGAGTTTAAGCTGGCTAAAAAACGATTAGATAAAACCCTTAAAGAGTATCATTCTGAAGAAGTAGACTACTTCTTAACGCGTTACGTACCAAGCTTTTCTTTAAGTCTTGATGAAATTACGCAAGACGATATGTGAGCGAGGCGATTAACAGCGCTTAAATCACTGTACTGACGAAAAGAAGTAGCATACACAGCAAGGCAGCGAGGTTTTTTTGGCAACAAGCGATTGGGAATTAGCATTACACGAGCGTCGTTTACCCCGTAGCGAAACAAGAGACGGCGATCATCGCAATCCGTATCAACGTGATAAAGCGCGCGTTCTTCACAGCGCTGCCTTTCGTAGATTGCAGGCAAAAACCCAAGTGCTCGGTGTGGGGCTGAGCGACTTCTATCGCACTCGACTAACCCACTCTCTAGAAGCCGCCCAAATTGGCACCGGTATTACCGCCCAGCTTTGCGGAAAATTTCCGGATATTGCCACTACGTTGGCGCTTGATCCTACGTTAATCGAAACCCTCTGCTTGGCTCACGATATTGGTCATCCCCCATTCGGCCATGGTGGTGAAATTGCGCTTAATTACATGATGCACCAATACGGCGGGTTTGAAGGAAACGGACAAACTTTTAGGATCATCACTCAGCTAGAGCCCTATACCGCCGAACACGGCATGAATTTATGCAGAAGAAGCGTGTTAGGCTTGGTTAAATATCCGAATTTTATCGATGCCCTTCATAGTAAAGGACCTACGCCAGAGCGCCCTGTTTCACTTCGTCAGGTAAAGGCCCACGACTGGCATCCGCCAAAAGGTCTGTTTCGCTGCGATGAGCCCCTATTCGACTGGCTACTTGCGCCATTTAGCAATGAAGATAAAGATGGGTTTATGCAGTTTACTGCAAAACTGAATGCACACAGTAAAACGCAATTTAAATCCTTCGACTGCTCAATTATGGAGCTGTCTGACGATATCGCCTATGGCATTCACGACTTAGAAGATGCCATTGTAATGGATATGGTCGACAAGCATCACTTTGTCGAGGATGTAACCACGCCGCTAAAAGCGCTAGATGTACCGTGGCTGTCAGACAATATAGAAGTGCTAACCAATAAGCTATTTAGCGCTGCACATCACGAAAGAAAAAATGCCATAGGCGCGCTGGTAAATAGCTTTATTACAGCTATTGAAATAAAAGGCGTTGAGGGTTTCGCTCACCCGTTACTGGCGTTCAACGCCGTAATGCCTGAACATTTTGCACAAGCCTTGGAGCTTTTCAAACGCTTTGTGTTTAACAAAGTAATACGCCGCCCCGATGTGCAGCTTCTTGAATACAAAGGACAGCTGGTGGTTATGGAGCTTTTTGAAGCCTTTGCATCAGATCCTGACCGCTTACTTCCCGAAAACACCCAAGTTCGCTGGCGTAAGGCCTGTGAGAGCGGCAATGGTATGCGCGTTCTCGCTGACTATATATCGGGTATGACCGATGAATTCGCATCTCGCCTATACAGCAATATCTTTTCACCTAAACAAGGCGGTATTCAAGATAGTCTGCATATGTAGATTGTTTTGTTTTTCCAAATTAATTGAAATAAAAAGACCGTACTCTCGGTCTTTTTTATTATGTTGAACTTACTCGTTACATTAACGTAGCTAAATGTACTGGGCGAAGTGACGACCATTTCTCATAGTCTTATCATAATTTAGGTGACGTAATGCCAAAACCATTTAAACCCTCAGTAAAATTAACTGATAACGACGTAACTAATGAAGACGTTTACAAGAGTCGCCGTTCATTGCTCAAATCTATGGGCTTTGTGGGAGCGTCTACGCTGTTGGCGAAGTCGGCAGGCGCTGCCGGTTGGTTTTGGGAAGATGAAGAAGAGAAGGCAGTGTTTAAGGGAAAGGCGCTGGAGTTTAGTCAGCCCCCTAAGTTTCAAATAACGGAAACCCGAACGCCTGAAGATAAAGTGACCAGCTACAACAACTTCTATGAGTTTGGCACATCTAAAGATGCACCAGCCAAAAATGCGACTGAATTTCAAACTAATCCATGGACGTTAAAAGTTGACGGGATGGTTAAAAACCCCATTGAGCTTGATCACGATGCCTTGACAAAGCGTTTTCCCCTTGAAGAACGCATTTACCGCTTGCGCTGTGTGGAAGCATGGTCGATGGTGGTGCCTTGGATTGGGTTTGAGTTGGGGGCGTTGTTAAAACAAGCCGATCCATTAATGTCAGCCAAATATGTGGCATTTGAAACCCTATACGACCCTGAGCAAATGCCCGGTCAACGAAGCCGCTTTACCGGTGGTGGTATTGATTACCCTTACGTAGAGGGTTTGCGTCTTGATGAAGCTATGCACCCGTTAACGCTCATGTCGGTTGGTCTTTACGGGAAGACCTTGCCACCTCAAAACGGCGCGCCTATCAGGCTTGTTGTACCGTGGAAGTATGGTTTTAAAAGCATTAAGTCTATTGTGAGAATTCGCCTGACCGACAAGAAGCCTCCTACCACATGGAGTCGACTGGCCGCCAACGAGTATGGCTTTTACGCTAATGTGAACCCAAACGTGTCACACCCAAGGTGGAGCCAAGCCAGTGAGCGTAGAATAACCACAGGTGGGCTACTTGCCAGAAATCGCATCGACACCCAAATGTTCAACGGCTACAGCGAAGTCGCGCCACTATACAAAGATATGGATTTATCCCGTT